>CAXSER010000213.1:0-5584 GCA_964236315.1 uncultured Acetobacteraceae bacterium
GACGGCCGCGCCAACATCGCCCGCGACGGCACCGCCGACCGCGCCCGCGCCACCGCCGACGCCCTCGACGCCGCCCGCACCCTGCGCGCCGCCGCCCTCCCCACGCTGCTGATCGACATCTCCGCCCGCCCGCAGCCACAGGCCGCCGCCCTGGCCGAGGCGATGGGCGCGCGCTGCCTGTTCCTGCCCCGCGCCGACGCCACCGCCCTCTCGCGCGCCATCCGGACCGCCGCGTGAGAAGCAAGCAAGGCCAAAGGCTCCGCCTCTGGACTCCGCTCAAGGCTCGCCTTGAGAATCCATTACTCAAGGAAGGCATTCCAGAGGCCCGGCCTTTGGCGGGTCCGGGCGTAGCTGCCCGAAGGTTCCGACGACCCGCTTGGGTCGTTGGAATGGGCAGCGGAGGGAGAGCCCGGCCTTGCTTCCTTCCTACGCCATGAACTGGGACCTCGCCGGCCGCGACTGGCCCAACCGCGCCCACAGCCGCTTCGTGACCGCCGGCGGCCTGCGCTGGCACGTCCAGGTCCAGGGCACCGGCCCTGTGCTGCTTCTCCTGCACGGCACCGGCGCCGCCACCCACTCCTGGCGCGCGCTCGCCCCCCTCCTCGCGCGCCGCTTCACCGTGGTCGCCCCCGACCTCCCCGGCCACGGCTTCACCTCCGCCCCGCCCGCCGACGGGATGTCGCTCCCCGGCATGGCCCGCCTCGTCGCCTCTCTCCTGCGTGCGCTCGACCTGCAGCCCGCCCTGATCGCCGGCCACTCCGCCGGCGCCGCTGTCGCCGCCCAGATGGCGATCGACGGCCTGGCCACGCCCGCCGCGATCATGAGCCTGAACGGCGCCCTCCTGCCGCTCCCCGCCCGCGAGTCCGTGCTGTTCCCCGCCGCCGCCCGCCTGCTGGCCTCGCTGCCGGTGCTCCCCTGGATCGTGTCGCGCCAGGCGTCGCAGCCGCTGGTGGACCGCATGCTCGCCGGCACCGGCTCCCGCCTCGACCCGCAGGATGCGCGCCTCTACGCCCGCCTGTTCGCCGAGCCCCGCCACGTCGCCGCCGCCCTGCGCATGATGGCGCGCTGGGACCTCAACGCGTTCGACATCGCGCGCCTGCGCACCCCCCTGACCCTGGTCGCCGGCGAACGCGACGGCATGATCCCGCCCGAAGCCGCCCGCCGGCTCGCCGCCACCCTCCCCGGCGCGCGCCTCGTGCTCCTCCCCGGCCTCGGCCACCTCGCCCACGAGGAGGACCCCGCCCGCATCGCTGGTCTGATCGACGCGATGGCCGACGCCCACCTCCCGTTCCCCGTCGCATGAGCGCGCTGTTCGCCGACGGCCGCATCGTCGACCTGATCCTCCTCCTCGTCCTCGCCGAGGCCGCCGGGCTCGCACTGCTGCACCGCGCCACCGGCCACGGCCCGTCCCCCGCCGCGCTGCTGCCCAACCTCGCGGCCGGCGCCTGCCTCCTCCTCGCGCTCCGCTCCGGCCTGCGCGGCGCCGCCTGGCCGGTCGTTGCCCTGTGCCTGCTGGGCTCGCTGGCGGCGCACCTGGCCGATCTGCGGGGGCGATGGGCAGCCAAGGCAAGGCCAAGGGCTCTGCCCCTGGACCCTGCCAAAGGCTCGCCTTTGGAAACCGATCCCTGAGTGCGGAAAACCCCGGAACCGGAGTTGCCGCACAACGCGCCAGGTCGACAGTGTTTGTCGCATGCCGGGAAAGCGGCTTTTCGAAACGGGATCAGTTCGGGTGGATATCCACCGGAAAACACCTGTTTTTCGCATGCATGACCAATTCATATGGTAGAAAATCAGGATTTAAGCTAGGCGGCTTTCGCTTAGTGAAGTTCCATAAAAATGACTTCAAAGATCAGGAAGTTGCCTACATGCTCCATGGACAATGCCATTGCGGTGTCATTCAGTTCGACATTCCGGATCAGGCAGTGCACAGCACGATCTGTCACTGTACCGATTGTCGTCGGCAGTCTGGCGCTCCACTACTGGCATGGGCCATGGTTCCTGCGGATCGTGTTCAGGTCCAAGGTGATCCAAGTATCTATCGATCGTCTGAAACAGGTCGACGCTCATTCTGCGGGGCTTGTGGCACGGGTTTGTTCTTCACAAATGCGCCTCTTGAGAAAATGGGGATGATACAAGTAAGGATCGCTGCGCTTGACCATCCAGACGCGATCTCGCCCGCGATGCAGGTGCAAACAGCCGACCAGGTAGAATGGATGGCCTTTGCGCACGAGCTTCCCGCCTTCAAACGGTTCCCAGAACAGTGAAGTCTTATCTTTCCAGGCTGCGCATATCCTGCTCAGACTTTGATCGTTCTAGATTTCTCCATACGGAAATCATCTGATTTTCGCACATAACTCAAACAATTCTTCAATTTCCGGTTTCGACACGAAGCAGACCTTCGGGACGGGGCGCTGACCGGGGCATCCTGCCCGGGCCGGGTGCCGCAGGCAGTTCGCCCCTTCCGCCTGACGCCCCCCTCGATCACACCGCCGTCACCGGAGTTGCATGACCTGTATGCGCCGCCGCCACGGTCCTCTAAGAAATGGCCGCTCCATCCCGGCTGAGTAGGAGGCCTCCATGGCCAAGACACCTGGTACGCCCAAGGCGAAGACGGACGCCCCGGCGCAGTTCGACATGAACAGCCGCGAGCGGAAAGGCGGCGGCAAGGGGGGGTTCGGTGGTCCGGGCCGCGGCCGTGACGAGAAGCGGCCGCCCAGCCATGTCATCAGCCTGCCGCCCACGTCCGTCGATCGGGGCGAGGGCTGGGTCATCCAGAAGCTCGCCAAGGTCGACAAGGCGTCCCATGCCGCCGTGGGCGCGGAGTACCACCTGGTGTTCGAAGGCCATGACCCGCTGGTGTTCGGCTACCTGAAGGCCGCCCGGGACCGTGCCAAGGAGCCGCCGCCGGAGACCGCGCAGGCCCCGGAGGCCGCGGCCGATCCGGTCGAGGACACGACCGCCCCGGAAGAGCCGACTGCGGAAGCCTAGGCGGGCGCCGCTCTGCCTGGCAGAACCTCGGCCGTAGCGCCTCACCGGGACGGGTGAGCAGGACAGGTCAGGGTTTCCAAAGGGCTCTGCCCTTTGGCGGGGTCCAGGGGCAGAGCCCCTGGCCTTCCTCCCTACCCCACCCTTGGCATCCGGAACGGCAGCATCGCCTGCGTCCACGGCGCCCTGAACCGGTCCAGGTCCACGCTCTCGTGCACCGCCTCCGCCCGCTCCCCCATCAGCCGCGTCCCGATCACCGAGCGCGCATAGAACGGCGCGTCCACCAGCCCCCGCACCACCCGCGCGTCCCCTTCGTCCGCCCGCGTGGCCCGCGCCACCCCCCACCGCGAGCGCGGCAGCGCCACCACCCCCGGCGCCTCGAACGCCCTCACCCGCCCCGAGTCCGCGACCCGGATCGCGATCCCCCGCGCCGGCCCGACCCGCGGCTCCGTGTCGTACAGGATCGCCGTCTCCCCCCCCGACAGCGGCGCCCTGCACCAGTCCCACCGCCGGAACCCCGCCTCCAGCGGCTCGTCCCCGTCGTTGCTGTCCAGATACCCCGTGCCCTCCCACGAAAGCCCCGGCTGCGCCAGCGCCACCGCCACCCGCGCCCGCGGCGCCATCGGCCGCCAGCGATGCCGCCCCTGGCCGTCGATCTCCGCCGAGAACCCCGTCAGCGCCTCCGGCCTCACCCGCACCTCGCCCACGATCCGCCGCCCCCACGGCACCGACCGCTCCTCGATCGAGAACACCAGCGCCTGCCCGTCCCACCGCAGCCCGCTCGCCCCGATGCGCAGCGACGCGGCATCGCGCACCACCCGCCCGGCGCCGCGCTCCGTCATCGCCCACCCCCCCGGCCGCCCGTACAGCGCGACGTTGAGCGTGCAGTGCCGCATCGGATCCGCCGCGCGCCCCCCCCGCCGCGCCCAGGCGTAGTAAGGGGAGAACACGCTCCCCAGGAACGCGATCAGCGTGATCCCGTGCGCCCCGTCGTCGCTCAGCGCGTCGACGTACCACCAGACGTAGCCGTTCGCCCCGACCGCCCCGTCGAAGCGAGGTCCGCCATCACCGCCGACGCCGCCAGCGCCCCGGAGATCGCCGCCATCGGCACCCCCGGCCCCGGATGCGTGCTCCCCCCCGCGAGGTAGAGCCCCGCCACCTTCGTCCGCGCCCCCGGCCTGCGGAACGACGCCGCCCACCCGTGCGAGCTGGGCCCGTACAGCGCCCCTCCCGTCGCCGGGAACAGCGCCTCGAACTGCGCCGGCCCCGCCAGCGTCCCCGCCGCCACCGACGGCTCGCTCGCCGGCTCCACCTCCAGCCCGCACGCCCCCAGGTGCCCGAACGTCGCCTGCTCGCATCGCGCGATCTCCTCTTGCGTGGGCCCATTGCCATCCCCGCGCGCCGGCGCGTTCACCAGGCACAGCAGCCGCTCCGCCCCCCCGGGCCCGGCCTCGTCCTCCCCACCCCCCCGGTCCTGCGCGCACACGTACACCGTGGGCGCTCCCGGCAGCCCCCGCCGCAGCGCCTCGAACTCTCCCCGCTCGTCGCCGGAGAAGAACACCGTATGCCGCAGCAGCGGCACCCCCCCCGTCCGCGCCCGCAGCGCCCAGGTCAGCGCCGAGAACGACCGCCACGACTCCCGCGTCGCCGCCACCGCCCCCCCCAGGTCGCCCAACCGCCCCGACGCCACCGCGTGCGTGTCCGCGTTGCACACCACAGCGTCCGCCTCCACGAACTCCCCGCTGCCCAGCACCACGCCCCGCGCCCGCCCGTCCCTCACCACGATCTCGCGCACCGCCGCCCCGCAGCGCACCGCCGCCCCCAGCTCCCCCGCAAGCACGCCGATCGCCTCCGCCAGCCGCTGCATCCCCCCCTCGACCAGCCACACCCCCTCGCTCTCCACATGCGCCACCAGCATCAGCGTCGCCGGCGCCTCGAACGGCGAGGACCCGCAGTACGTCGCGTACCGCCCGAACAGCTGCCGCAGCCTCGGATCGCGGAAGTGCTGCCGCAGCGCCCGCGCCAGTGTCGTGAACGGGCTGATCCCCACCAGGTCGCGCACCCCCGCCCGCGCCACCAGCCCCGCCACGCTCGGCCGCTCCGCGCACACGAAGCTCGGCCGCAGCGTCCCCCAGATCCGCGCCGCCCGCTCCGAGAACGCCACGAACCCCCGCGCCTCCTCGGCCCCCGCGAACGCCCCGATCGCCTCGGCCGACCTCGCCCTGTCCGCGAACAGGTCCAGCCGCGCCCCATCTCCCCAGACATGCCGCGCCAGCACCCCCGCCCGCACCAGCCCCACCCGCTCCCGCAGCCGCGCCCCCCCGGCGGCGAACAGCTCCTCGAACACCCAGTCCATCGTCAGCACCGTCGGCCCGGCGTCGATCGCCGCCCCCCCGGCCACGACCTCGCGCATCTTCCCCCCGGGCGCCGCCTGCGCCTCCAGCACCGTCACCGCGTGCCCCCGCGCCGCCAGCCGCACCGCCGCCGCCAGCCCGCCGATCCCCGCGCCGATCACCACGATCCGTCCCAACCGCCACCTCCGAATCAAAGAAAGGTTGAGGCTCTGCCTCAAACTCCGCCAGGGGGAGCCCCCCTGGAC
>CAXSER010000214.1:0-5573 GCA_964236315.1 uncultured Acetobacteraceae bacterium
GGGGGCGGGCGGCGGCAGGCCGGCGGCCTCGCCGGACGCGGTGCCGGCGGCCGGCGGGGCGGCGTCGGGGGGCAGCGGGGCGGCGTCGCGGAACTGCTCTGCGATGACGCTGCCGTCGCGGGTGAGCAGGACGCCGCGCACGATGTCGTCCTCGGGGGGCAGCACGGGCTTGCCGGCGGCCTTGTCCCAGAAGGTGGTGACGAAGGTCAGCAGATTGCGCGAGTAGAGCGCGCTGGCGGCGACGGGGATGCGGGCGGGCCAGTTCTGCCAGCCGAGGATCTTCACGCCGTTCTCCGTGGTGGTCTGCCGGCCGGGGACGGTGGCCTCGCAGTTGCCGCCGGCGTCCGACGCGAGGTCGACCACGACGCTGCCGGGCTTCATGCCGGCGAGCATCTGCTGGGTGACGAGCGTCGGCGCCTTGCGGCCCATCACCAGGGCGGTGCAGATCACCAGGTCGTTCTTGGCGACGGTCGTGACCATCAGCTCCGCCTGCTTCCTGCGGAAGGCGTCGCTCATCTCCTTGGCGTAGCCGCCGCTGGTCTGGGCGGCCGCGGATTCGTCGTCCTCGACGCCGACGTAGGTGGCGCCGAGGGAGCGGATCTCCTCCTTGGCGGCGGGGCGGACGTCGGTGGCGGAGACGATGGCGCCGAGGCGGCGGGCGGTGGCGATGGCCTGCAGGCCGGCGACGCCGGCGCCGAGGACGAAGACGCGCGCGGGCGGCACGGTGCCGGCGGCGGTCATCATCATGGCGAAGCCGCGGTCGAAGGCGCCCGCGCCCTCGATCACGGCGCGGTAGCCGGCGAGGTTGGACTGGCTCGACAGCACGTCCATGGACTGGGCGCGGGTGATGCGCGGCAGCAGCTCCATGGCGACGAGGTCGACGCCCTGCTGCGCCAGCGTGGGCACCAGGCCGGGGGTGTTGAGCGCGCCGGAGATGCAGAGCAGCAGGGCGCCGCGGGGCAGGGCCGCGCGGGCGGCGGCGTCGGGGGCCTGCACGGCGAGGACGATGCCGGCGCCTGCCAGCACGGCGGCCGCGTCGGGGGCGACGGAGGCGCCGGCGTCGGTGTACTCGCGGTCGGGGATCGCGGCGCCGGCGCCTGCACCGGACTGCACCGCGACCTCCAGGCCGAGCGCGATCAGCTTCTTCACCGTGTCCGGGGTGGCGGCGACGCGCGCCTCGCCAGCCCGGGTTTCCTTGAGCACCGCCAGACGCATCGCATTCCTCCAGGGCCTGCGCCCGATTACGGCAGGCCTGAAGCGCAACGATGCTCAGCTAAGTTACGGGACGCAAGGGGTCGGTGGGGACACGGGGCCAGAAAGCAAGCCGGCGCCCTGGTCACGGCGCCGGCATGGACCGGCCGGGGCGGCGCCCCCGGGCCGGCGGTCAGGGGCGCGGCGGGGCGCGGCGGGGCGGGGCGCGGCGGGGCGGGGCTACTCCATCGCGAGGCGCTGGACGGACTCGAAGCCCTCGAACTCGGGCGGGCCGAGATACATCTCGCGGGTGCCGCCTGCGCCGCGGTGGGCGGCGCGGAAGGCGTCGGAGCGGGTCCAGGCCTCGAACTCGGCGTAGCTGCTCCACACGGTGTGCGAGGAGTACAGCACGTGGTCGTCGCGGGTCGGGCCGCGCAGCAGGTTGAACTCGACGAAGCCGGGGGTCTCGCGCAGGTGGCTGTCGCGCGAGCGCCACATCTCCTCGAAGGCGGCGCTGTGCTCGGGGACGACGCGGAAGCGGTTCATGGCGAGATACATCGGTGGCTCCTGGTGGGGTGGGTCGGCGCACGGCATATCGGGGCCGGCGGGGGATTGCGAAGGTGGCGGTCGACGGGCGAGCAGCGGGATCAGCGCGGGCGGGTCGCGGCCCTGGCGATCTTGCGGTCGGTGTGGAACTGGCTCAGGGCGTAGGCCGACCAGATCGCGGCGGGGATCCAGCCGATGACGGTGATCTGCAGCACCAGGCAGACGATGCCGGCGATCGGCCGGCCGATGGTGAAGAACTGCAGCCAGGGCAGCAGGATCGCGAGGAGCAGCCTCATTCGTCGTCTCCTGGGACGGGCGGGGCCGGCGCGTGGCCGGAATGGCGGGCGGGGGGCGTCGTCGCGGCGCTCAGGTGCCGGGGGCCTGGTGGGGGATGCAGTCGGTGCGGCCGGAGCCGGCGCAGTCCTGGAACGCCACGTAGCCCTGCAGGAGAGGGAACAGCCACCAGCCGAGCAGCGCCGCGCCGACCAGCGCGGCCAGCGCCAGCGCGGGGAGCACGCGCTGCAGGCGGTCCTGGACGGTGAGGGTCGCCGGGCCGGGGGTGGCGGCCGGCGGGTCGGGGCGCGGGGGCGTGTCGGTCATGCCGTGGTCTCCGGAGGCGGGCGGGCGGAGCGTACCCCCGATCGGGCGATCGGGCGAACCCCCAAACCGGGCGCGCGCGGGGCGGCGGGGGCGCGCGAGGCTGGAGCGGGGGGCGGGGCGACGTGCTAGAGGGTGGGGCGGCACGGCGCGCAGGAGGCCGTGGCGGGGAGGACAGGCATGGCGGCACAGGCGGCAGGGTGGAGCGCCGCGGTGGCGCACCGCGAGAGCACGCACCACCGCGACATGCTGCGCCAGGTGGGGCGGGGATGCTGCTTCTACTGCCTGCGGCGGTTCGCGGTGGCGGGGGTCGCGCGGTGGATCGACGACGGGGCGACCGCACTGTGCCCGCACTGCGGCATCGACGCCGTGCTGCCGGACCGCGGCGACCTGACGGACGAGCAGCTCGGGGTGATGCACCACGAGTTCTTCGGGCGCGCGCCTTGGCCGGTGTGAGCGGGGCGGCGAAGGAAGGCCAGAGGCTCCGCCTCCGGACTCCGCCAGAGGCTCGCCTTCGGAAACCTGTACTTGAGAGAAGCCGGTCCAGGGGCGGCTCGCCCCTGGCGGGTCCGGGCGCAGCTGCCCAAAGGTTCCGACGACCCGCCTGGGTCGTTGGAATGGGCAGCGGAGGGAGAGCCCGGCCCTGCTTGCTTCGCGCATGACCCCTCTCGACCCCGCCAAGTTCCGCGACCCCGCCCGCACGCTGGGCGGCGCGCCGCGGGCCCGCGTGGCGCTGCGGGCGCTGGAGACGCTGTGGGTCAACACGGGGACGCTGTGCAACCTGGCGTGCAAGGGCTGCTACATCGAGAGCTCGCCGCGCAACGACCGGCTGGCGTTCCTGACGCGCGCGGACCTGGCCGGGTATCTCGGCGAGATCGCGGCGGGGGGGATGGGGACGGCGCTGGTGGGGTTCACGGGGGGCGAGCCGTTCATCAACCCCGAGCTGCCGGGGATGCTGGAGGACGTGCTGGCGGCGGGGATGGGCGCGCTGGTGCTGACCAACGCGATGCGGCCGATGCGCAAGGCGGAGGCGGCGCTGCTGTCGCTGCGGGCGCGATACGGGGATCGGCTGCTGCTGCGGGTGTCGCTCGACCACCACGGGGCGGCGGTGCACGACCGGGAGCGCGGCGCGGGGAGCTGGGCGGCGAGCCTGGACGGGCTGGCGTGGCTGGGGCGGGCCGGGATACGGGCCCACGTGGCGAGCCGGATGCTGTCGGGCGAGGACGAGGCGGCGCTGCGGGCGGGGTATGCGGCGCTGTTCGCGTCGCGCGGCATCGGGGTGGACGCGTCGGACGCGGAGGCGCTGACGATCTTCCCCGAGATGGACGCGGGCGCCGACGTGGCGGAGATCAGCGAGGCGTGCTGGGGGATCCTGGGGCGCTCGCCGGACTCTGTGATGTGCTCGGCGAGCCGGATGGTGGTGCGCCGGCAGGGGGCGGCGGCGCCGGCGGTGGTGGCGTGCACGCTGCTGCCGTACGACGCGCGCTTCGAGCTGGGGGGCAGCCTGGCGAGGGCGGCGGGCGAGGTGGCGCTCAACCATCCGCACTGCGCACGCTTCTGTGTTCTGGGTGGCGCGTCGTGCGCACGCGGGGGCGGCTGAGCGGCGGGACGGCGGCGGGCGCGGGGCGGGGCAGAGGAGGGTCGCGGGCGCGACCAGGGGCGGAACGGCCCGTGTTGGCGGGGACTGCGGCGGGGTGCGCGGCAGAGCCGGGAGCGTGGCGGCATCGTCCGGCCACGCGCGTGGCGCAGGCCAGACTTCACACAGGGGCATGGGTGGCAGGGCGTGGCGGGGGTCGCGGCGTGTCGCTGCACCACAAATGTTCTTCCCACGCCGGTCGGGGGGCCTATCTACGCGTATCGAAGCCTCGGCGGTTGGCGCGCAGGCGAGTGGGACAGCGACGAATGCCAGATACAAATCCGGGCAGCACGGGCACCGGACGCCGCCTCGGCGTCCTGATCGTGGGCCTCGGGGGTGCCGTCGCGACCACGGCCGTGGCCGGGATCGAGATGATCCGGCGCGGCTCCAACGATTTCGCCGGGCTGCCGCTGGCGTCCGCCGACGCGCAGGGCCTGGCGGCGTACCGCAACATCGAGTTCGCGGGCTGGGACCTGAACGGCGACGACCTGAGCACGGCGGCGGCGGAGCACCACGTGCTCGAGCGCGACCAGGCGGAGATGGTGTCCGAGCCGCTGTCGCGGCTGCGGCCGTGGCCGGCGGTGGGCAGCGTCGACTTCTGCGCCAACGTGGACGGGGCGAACAAGATCGTGACCGGCAGCCATCGCGGCGCCGTCGAGCGCATCCGCGAGGACATCCGTCGCTACAAGGAGAGCAGCGGCATCGACGACGTGGTGGTGATCAACCTCGCCTCCGTCGAGCGCTGGCCGGCCGACATCTCGCCGCTGGCCGACATCGCGGCGTTCGAGCGCGGGCTGGACGAGAACCACGCCTCGATCAGCCCGGCGATGCTGTACGCCTACGGGGCGATCACCGAGGGCGTGCCGTACGGCAACTTCACGCCGAGCCTGGCCGCGGACATCCCGGCGCTGACCGCGCTGGCCGACCAGCGCAACGTGCCGGTGGCGGGCAAGGACGGCAAGACGGGGCAGACGTTCCTCAAGACGGTGCTGGCGCCGGCGTTCAAGGCGCGCAGCCTGTTCGTCGAGGGGTGGTTCTCCACCAACATCCTCGGCAACCGCGACGGGCTGGCGCTGGACAACCCGGCGAGCCTGCAGAGCAAGCTGAACACCAAGGGGTCGGTGCTCGACAACATCCTCGGCTACCATGTCGAGGACCACCTGGTGAACATCCAGTACTACAAGCCGCGCGGCGACAACAAGGAGGCCTGGGACAACATCGACATCGTCGGCTTCCTTGGCCAGAAGATGCAGATCAAGCTGAACTTCCTGTGCCGTGACAGCATCCTGGCGGCGCCGCTGGTGATCGAGATCGCGCGCGTGCTGGACCTCGCGCGCAGGCGCGGCGACGGCGGCATCCAGGAGCAGCTCGGCATCTTCTTCAAGGCGCCGATGACCGAGGCCGGCAGGCGCGAGGAGCACTCGTTCCCGGTGCAGCAGCAGGTGCTGCTGGACTGGCTCGCCGCCGCCTGAGGGGCGTCAAGGTGAGCGCTGCGCGGCCGCCGTCCTGGCCGCCACTCGGGATGCCGGCGGCGCTGGAGCCTGCGGCCGGCTGGTGGACCGCGGACGGCGCCGCCACGGGCGGACCGGCGGCGGGCGGACCG
>CAXSER010000215.1:0-5563 GCA_964236315.1 uncultured Acetobacteraceae bacterium
CCGCCGCCGACGCGGGGGCCGGCGTGCCGGCGGCCCCCGGCGGCCCGGACGCGGAGCTGGCCGCGCTGCTGGCCGCCCTGCCCAACGTGCTCGACGCCGACGTGCCCGACGGCGCCGACGAGGCCGACAACCTCGTGCTCCGCCAGTCCGGCAAGCCCGCGCCGCTGCCGTTCCCCGCGCGCCAGCACTTCGAGCTGGGCGAGGCGCTCGGCATGATGGAGTTCGAGTCCGCGGCCAAGCTGGCCGGCGCGCGCTTCACCGTGCTGCGCGGCCCGCTCGCCCGCATGGAGCGCGCGCTGGGGCAGTTCATGCTCGACCTGCACACCCAGGCGCACGGCCACGAGGAGGTCTGCGTCCCGCTGCTGGTCAACGAGGCCGCGATGTTCGGCACCAACCAGCTGCCCAAGTTCGCCGAGGAGGCGTTCCGCACCACCGACGGCCGCTGGCTGATCCCCACCGCCGAGGTGCCGCTCACCAACCTGGCCGCCGGCGAGGTCCTCCTCGCCGCCCAGCTTCCTCGCCGCCTGACCGCGCTCTCCGAGTGCTTCCGCTCCGAGGCGGGCTCCGCCGGGCGCGACACCCGCGGCATGCTCAGGCAGCACCAGTTCCGCAAGTGCGAGCTGGTCACCCTCGCCCACCCCGACGACAGCGACGCCGAGCACGAGCGCATGACCGCCTGCGCTGAAGCGGTGCTCGACGCGCTTGGCCTCACCTGGCGGCGCGTGCTGCTCTGCTCGGGCGACACCGGCTTCGGGGCGGCGAAGACCTACGACCTGGAGGTCTGGCTGCCCGGGCAGGCGGCGTGGCGCGAGATCAGCTCGTGCTCCAACACCCGCGCGTTCCAGGCGCGCCGCATGAACGCCCGCTTCCGCGCCGCGGACGGGAAGACCCTGGGGTTCGTGCACACGCTGAACGGCTCGGGCGTCGCCGTCGGGCGGGCGCTGATCGCGGTGATGGAGACGCACCAACAGGCGGACGGGTCGGTTGCGGTGCCGGAGCGGCTCAGGCCGTATCTCGGAGGGATGGAGGCTGTCAGGAAGTAAGGCCAGGGCTCTGCCCTGGACCCGCCAGGGCGAGCCGCCCTGGACTGGCCTTTCTTAAGGGAAGCCAGTCCAGGGGGGCTCGCCCTGGCGGAGTTTGAGGCAGAGCCTCAACCTTGCTTCAGTGCGCGTGTGCCTCGTCCACGTCGTAGCCCAGCCACTCGGCCACGATGTCCGTGACCTCGTCCGGCTTCTCGATCGTCGGCAGGTGCCCGCAGTCGTCCAGCGCGAAGTAGTGCGCGTGCGGCAGGGCGTCCGACAGCCTGCGCCCGGTCGCGACCGGCACCAGCGCGTCCTCCTTGCCCCACAGCACCAGCGACGGGATGTGGATCGAGCCGAGCCGCTCCCACACGTCCGCGCTCTCCGCCAGCGCGCGCATCTGCGCCCCCCCGTCCTGCCCGCCGACGCGGCGCGCCATCGCCTCGAAGCTCGCCTTCGCGCCTGTGTGCTGCTGCGCCACCACCAGGCCGGCGAGCATCGCGATCGCGTCCTCGGTGCTGCCCTCGATCATCCCGGCCATGCCGAGGCCCTGCTCGCGGTCCGGCGCGCCGGGGTTGGCGCCCATCAGCCACAGGCCGCGGACGCGCTCCGGCGCGGCCAGCGCGATCTCGATCGCCAGCCGCGCGCCGTAGGACGTGCCGGCGAGCACGAAGCGCTCGGGGGCGCGGGACAGGATGTCCGTGACGCTCTCGGCGAGGGTCGGGTGCGGCGACATCATCACCTGCGCGTCGACCTTGTCCTCCAGGCCGGAGAGCACCTCGCCGTACAGCGCCTCGTCGCAGAGCAGCGCAGGGATCAGGACCATCGGGATCTTGTCGGCCATGGCGTCTTCCTTCGGTGTCGGATGCGGCAGGGGGCGAGCGGCGGCGCAGGAAAGCAAGGCCGGGCTCTGCCCGGACCCGCCAAAGGGCCGAGCCCTTTGGAAACCCTTCCCTCAAGGAGTGGATTCCAAAGGCGAGCCTTTGGCGGAGTCCAGAGGCAGAGCCTTTGGCCTTGCTTGCCTCACACCTCGTCCGACCAGACGCCGGCGACGACGGCGAACCCGTCCCCCGCCCGCCCGACGTGGGCGAAGGGCGGGAACGCCAGGTGGATGCCGGCGATGCAGACGCCCTCGTCGGCCGCCGCCGCCAGCACGCGGCGGCGGGTGGCCTCGGCGGTGCCCTGGTCGCTGTCGAACACCAGGCTGGCCTCCGGGCGGGGCGCCTGCACGGAGGCGACGTGCATCACGTCGGCGAGCAGCAGCACCGCGTCCGCGCCGGCGCCGATGCGGTATCCGGTGTGGCCCGGGGTGTGGCCGGGCATCGCCTCGGCGACCACGCCGGGCAGCACGGCCTCGCCGTCGGCGGACAGGCGCACGCGGCCGGCGTAGGCGTCGAGCAGGGCGCGGGCGGCGCGGAAGGTCGAGTGCGCCTGGGGCGGGGCCTTGGCCATGACGGCGTCGCTGCCCCAGTACGCGGCCTCGGCCTGCGGCACGACCAGCTCGGCGCGAGGGAAGGCCGCGCGGCCGGCGGCGTCGAGCAGGCCGCCGATGTGGTCGGGGTGCATGTGGGTGAGCAGCACGGCGTCGATGTCGTGCGGCGCCAGGTCGGCGGCGGCCATGGACTGCGGCAGGCGGCCGGCGGTGTCGGGGCCGGAGGGGCCGTAGCCGGCGTCGACCAGGACGACCCGGCCGTCGGGCAGGTGCAGCGCGAAGGCGCTGATGCTGATGGCCAGGCCTTCGGGCTCGAAGGCGGCGCGGCGCAGGCGGGCGACCTCCTCGGCGGGGACGCCCTGGAGCACGTCGGCGCCGGCGTGGAGCACGCCGTCGTGCAGGGCGGTCACCACCACGTCGCCGGCGCGGCGGCGGTAGTAGCCGGGGGCCTGGGGCAGGTCGATCATCGCGTTCGTCTCCTGGGAGGAAGGAAGCAAGGCCAGAGGCTCTGCCTCTGGACTCCGCTCAAGGCAGCGCCTTGAGAATCCAATACGAAGAAAGGGCAGGTCGAGGCTTGCTGCCTGACGGATGGGTTTCCAAAGGCCCCTGGCCTTTGGCGGGTCCGGGCAGAGCCCGGCCTTATCTTCCTTCGATGCCGAGCCGCCCCGCCAGGTCCTGGGTGAACTGCCAGGCCACCCGCCCCGACCGGCCGCCGCGCGTGGCCGACCACTCCAGCGCCTGGGCGCGCAGGGCGTCGGACCCCACCGGGAGCGCCAGGGCTGCGGCGTAGCCTGCGACCATGGCGAGGTAGGTGTCCTGGTCGCAGGCGTGGAAGCCGATCCACAGGCCGAAGCGGTCGGACAGGGAGACCTTCTCCTCGACGGCCTCGCCGGGGGTGATGGCGGTGGAGCGCTCGTTGTCGATCATGTCGCGCGGCATCAGGTGGCGTCGGTTCGACGTCGCGTAGAACAGGACGCTCGAAGGGCGGCCCTCGATGCCGCCGTCGAGCACGGACTTCAGCGCCTTGTAGTCCGCGTCCTCGCGCTCGAAGGACAGGTCGTCGCAGAACACCAGGCAGCGGCGCGGATGGGCGCGCAGCACGCGCAGCAGCTCGGGCAGCGTGGCGATGTCGCCGCGCTCGATTTCGATCAGCGCGAGGCTGCCGGGGCGCTCGGCGTTGGCCTGGGCGTGGGCGGCCTTGACCAGCGAGGACTTGCCCATGCCGCGCGCGCCCCAGAGCATGGCGTTGTTCGCCGGAAGGCCGCGCGAGAAGCGCAGCGTGTTCTCCAGCACCGTGGCGCGCTGCCGCTCGACGCCGCGCAGCAGGGCGATGTCGACGTGGGCGATGCGGGCGACGGGCTGCAGCTCCGGGCGCTCGGGGTGCCACACGAAGCCATCGGCGCCGGACAGGTCGATGGCGCGCGCGGGCGGAGGCGCGAGCCGCTCCAGCGCCTCGGCGACGCGGCGCAGCAGGGCGGCGGTGTCGTCGGCCAGGAGGGGTACGGGGGCGGGCGCGGTGTCGGGCATGGCGGCGATCCGGACGGGGCGTGTTGCGGGAAGGGGGCGGGGCGGCGGGCGGGGCGCGTCGCGGGACGGCACCTGGCCGGCGGCTGGTCGGCCGGGGACCCTGGGCGCGGTGGCCGCATACCGGCGCAGGACGCGGGGCCGGGTGTGCGCGATGTGTGTTGACGCGCGGTTCGCGGAACCTATGGTCCCCCGCAGACCTCGGCAACACAGAACTCGGCAACCCGGAAGCCACAGCCATGAGCCTGCTCGACCTGCTGATCCCGCCCGCCCACGCGCAGGACGCCGGGGGCCTGTCCGGCATCCTCGGCAACGCCCAGCTGCTGCAGTTCCTGCCGATCGTGCTGGTGTTCGTGGTGTTCTGGTTCCTGCTGCTGCGCCCGCAGCAGCAGGCGGCCAAGACGCTCAAGGCGCAGCTCGGCGGGCTCAAGCGCAACGACCGGGTCGTCACCTCGGGCGGCATCGTCGCCACTGTGACGCGGGTGCGCGACGGGGTGCGCGAGATCGAGGTGGAGATCGCGCCGAACGTGCGCGTCACCGTGCTGCGCGAGACCATCACCGGCGTCTATGTTCCCACGCCGGCCAACGACACCAAGCCGGCGGTCAAGGCCTCCTGAGCGCCCTGGCCTCGCGCGGCGGGGTAGGCGTGCCGCGACGTCGCGGCGGCGACTGGCCGGCGGCAGTGGCGGCGGTGGCCGGCGTGCTGGCGTTGTGCGCCTGCGGGCCGCTGTCGGGCCTGGATCCGTTCGGGGCGCCTCCGCTGCCGCCGTCGGCCGAGGCCGTGCGGGCCGATGCCGTCGCCGCGCCAGGGCCGGCGGCGGCGGCGGCGGCCGGCGCTGGCGAGGTGGTGCCGGACGGGCGCTATGCCGGACTCGCGATCCTCACGGCGTTCCACGGCGACTGCAACGCCGGGGGGACCGGCGAGATCGTGGTGCACGGCAGGGCTGTCACCTACCGGGATGCCCGCAATCCCCTGCTGTCCGGCCGCCTCGGGGAGCACGGAGAGGTTGACATCGCCGCGGGACGCACCCGGCTGACCGGGCATTTTGCGGATGCGGTGTTCACCGGCCGCATTGCGGGCGGCGCCTGCGAGTATCAGATGCGATACGAGCATACGCCCAGCTAGACTCGTGCCGTGCCGGACAGGTTGCGCCGCCCGGTGGGACACGATGCGGGGCCTCGCCGCCCGGGCCAGGAAGGCCCGGGCGGGCCATGGCGGGACCCTGCTTTGGCGGCGTCGTGGTGGCGGGCCGGTTCGGGTTCCGCGCAGACATCCCTGGCGGGAGCATCTCCGGCCAGGGCACGTGGCAGGACAGCGATGGACCAGCTTGACCGTTACGACCCCGACGCATTCGACTTCCTCGGGCCGCCGTTCGCGGCGCCGGCGGGGGGCGACCTGCTGCTCACGGTGCCGCAGGAGGACGCGCTCTCCGCGACGCTGAACGCGGTCGGGGGCGGCGCGGGGCTGGTGCTGATCGCCGGCGACGCGGGCTCGGGGCGCACGCTGGTGGCGGACGCGCTGGCGGCGGCGCTGCGGGCGCGCGGCCTGGTGGTCGATCAGATCGCCCGGCTCGGCGGCCTCGGCGGC
>CAXSER010000216.1:0-5558 GCA_964236315.1 uncultured Acetobacteraceae bacterium
GTCCGGCGTCGCGGCGGGTTGCGGGGGGCTCACCGGCCGCTCCGGCGCGGCAGGCCCTGTGGCCCAGCGAGGCCGGCCAGCCAGGCGCGGGAGCGGTTGCCGAGGTCGAGAAGGCCGTTGGGGAGCGCCAGCACCACGGCGAGCACCAGCAGGCCGAGCACGAAGGGTAGCAGCACGGGGGCGGAGGCGGACAGCCACAGACGGAGCAGGTTAACCAGGATCGCGCCGGCGAGCGCGCCGTACAGCTGGCCGCGGCCGCCGACCGCGACCCAGACCGCGACCTCCAGCGACAGCGAGGGGTCGAGCAGGGCGGGGTTCACGATGCCGACCTGCGGCACGTAGAGCGCGCCGGCGACGGCCGCGAGCGAGGCGGACAGGCACCAGGCGGCCAGCTTGAGCCACAGCGTCTGGTAGCCGAGGAGGCGCAGGCGGGGCTCGTCGTCGCGGATGGCGGCGAGCAGGCGGCCGAAGCGGGTGGCGAGCAGGGCGCGGCCGCCGAGCAGGGTGGCCAGCGCCGTGGCGCAGGAGAGTGTGGCGAGCAGGATCGTGGCGTCGCGCCCGCCCGAGGGGAGGCCGACGATGGCGTGGAAGCCGGTCATGCCGTTGTTGCCGCCGAAGCCGGTGTCGTTGCGGAACATCAGCAGCATCGCGGTGTAGACCAGCGCCTGGGAGATGATGGAGAAGTAGACGCCGTTGACACGGGAACGGAACGAGACATAGCCGAACGCGAAGGCGATGGCGGCGGGCACCGCGACGATCGCGGCCAGGGTGAGGAGCGCGCTGTCGGCGAAGCCCCACCAGGCGGGGAAGGCGCCCTGCCCCATGAACAGCAGGAAGTCGGGGAGCGTGCCGGTGGCGTGCCAGGCGGTGCGCAGCAGGTGCATCGCGCACAGGTAGCCGCCGAGCGCGAAGAACAGGCCGTGGCCGAGGCTGAGCACGCCGGCGCCGCCCCACATCAGGTCGACCGACATCGCCAACACCGCGAAGCACATCACCTGGCCGGTGAGGTTCGCCGCGTAGGGGGACAGGCCTACGCCGGGGAGCAGGCCGAGGCCGGCCAGGGGGAAGGCGAGGGTGGCGGCAGAGAGGAGCAGCGCGGTGCCGGTGGCCCAGCGGTCGCGGGGGGGGCTTGCGGCGGGGGACTTCATCGGCGGCCGCGCGGGGGGACGAGGCCTTCGGGGCGCCACTGGATCAAAGCGATGATCAGCAGCAGGGCCACGACCTTGGCGGTGACGGCGCCGTAGAACGGCTCGATGCCGACGTCGACTAGGCCGATGCCCAGGGCGGCGAGCGCGGTACCGGCCAGGCTGCCGACGCCGCCGAGGACGACGACCATGAAGCTGTCGATGATGAAGCCGGTGCCCATGGACGGGTTCACGTTGTAGATCGGCGAGAGCGCCACGCCGCTCAGGCCCGCGAGGCCGGCGCCGAGGCCGAACGCGGCCATGTCGATGCGCCGGGTGGCGATGCCGACGCTGGCGGCCATCGCGCGGTTCTGGGTCGTGGCGCGGATGAACAGGCCGAGGTCGGTCAGACGCAGCACGGCGAGCGTGGCGGCGAACGCGACGATCGCGGCGAGGATCGCGCCGAGGTGGTTCCAGGTGACGAGGAAGTCGCCGACCACGCGCACGCCGCCGGTCAGGTAGGGGGGCGTGAGGAACTGCAAGTTCTGGCTGCCGAACAGCACACGGATCGCGTTGATCAACAGCAGGCTGATCGCCCAGGTCGCGAGCAGGGTCATCAGCGGGCGGCGGTACAGGTGGCGCACGACGAGCACCTCGATCGCCACGCCGAGCGCCGCCGTGGAGAGGAAAGCGACAGGGATGGCAAGCAGCGGGTACCAGTTCACCCAGGCCGGCGCCCAGGCGCGCAGGGCCTGCTGCGTGCAGAAGGTGGCGTACGCGCCGACGGTGATCAGCTCGCCCTGCGCCAGGTTGATCACGCCCATCAGGCCGAAGATGATCGCAAGGCCCGCCGCCGACATGAACAGCACGCTGCCCACGCTCAGGCCGTTGTAGAGCACCACCAGCACGCTGCCCACGCGCAGCCACAGCCGCACGCGGGCGAGCGCCGCGTCCAGCGCCGCCGCGACGGGCGGGTCGGCGGCGTAGGCGGGGTCGGCGCGCAGGCCTGCGAGCTGCACCTCCGTGCGCGTGGAGGCGTCCTGGCCGAGGGCGGCGATGGCGCGAAGGCGGGCGGGAGAGTCGGGCGCGTGCAGGCCGGCGGCGACCAGCAGGCCGCGCAGGACGGGGGCGGCTGCGGGGTCACGGGCCAGCGCGGCGTCGAGCAGCGACGGGGGCAGGCCGTCGGCGCGACGCTCCAGGGTGTGGGCGGCGGCGAGCTGGGACGGCGCGTCACGGGCGGTGAACAGGGTCAGCACCGCGCCAAGCTGCTCCAGCGTCGCACGCGAGCGCAGGCTCGGCACGGGCGTGCGCGCGTCGTCGGGGATGGTGGCGGGCGCCAGGGTCGTGGCGTCCACGGGGCCGGCGGGGAGGTCAAGCGTGGCGCGGCCGTCATCGGCACAGCGGAGCTGCCGCGCGGCGTAGGCGGCGGTCACGGTCGCGGCCCAGAAGAGCATGTCGGCGCCCGCGGAGGGGGTAGCGGCCAGAAGCCCGCCGAGTGCCGCGGTGGCGTCGCGGCTGTCGGCGGCGCACAGGGCGGCAAGCACCGTTGCGCGGTCGATCGCGTTGGTTTGCGCGTGCGCGGGAGAAATTGCGAGGCAGAGCAGGACAGCCAGGAAGCAGGGCCGGGCTTTGCCCGGACCCGCCAAGGACCAGGGGTCCTTGGATCCCCGTTCTCTAGGCAAGTGGATTCCAAAGGCGAGCCTTTGGCGGAGTTTGAGGCGGAGCCTCAACCTTGCTTGCTTCACCGGCCATCCCGTCAGCCGTACGGGCTGAACGGGACCGGCTTTGGCGTGCCCTTCGACTGCCAGAGCACGTCGAAGCCCTGCTTGTCGTTGACAGAGCCGATGAAAACGCCGCGCGACACGTAGTTGTTGTCCGCGTTCATGGTCAGCGTGTAGCCGGACGGGCTTTCGCGGCTCAGGCCGGGGAAGGCGGCGCGCACGGCGGGGACGTCGAACAAGCCGGCCTTGGTCGCGGCCTGCGCCCACAGGTGGACGCCATCGTAGGTCGAGACCATGGGGTCGATCACCACGGTCGGGCTGAACGGGGCGCCGGAGCGCTTCACGTAGGCGGCCCAGTCGGACAGGAACTGCCTGTTGCGCGGGCCGGGGGCGTTTTGCAGGTAGGCCCAGCAGTTCAGGTTGCCGGCCAGCGCCGCGGTGTTCAGGCCCTCGAGGTCGGCTTCGACCATGTCGAGGCCGAGCACGGGGATGTCGGTGGGCTTGAGGCCCTGGTTGGCGTACTCGCGGAGGAAGTCGGGGATGGAGCTGCCGACGGTGGTGAGCACGACGATGGGCTGGCCGCCGCCGGCATCGGCGAAGCTGCGGATGCGGCCGACCAGGTCGGCGAAGTTGCTGAAGCCGAAGGGGACGTACTCCTCCTGCCAGGCGGCGGGGGCGATGCCCTTGGTGGCCCAGTAGCCCTTGAGGATCTTGTTGACCGTGCGGGGCCATACGTAGTCCGAGCCGAGCATGAAGAACCGCTTCGCGCCGACGCCCTCGGGGCCCATCAGGTAGTCCACCGCGGGAAGCACCGAGCTGGACGGCGGGGAGTTGAGGTAGACGACGTTCTTGGAGTTCTCCTCGCCCTCGAAATGCAGGGGGTAGAACAGCAGCGCGTCGTTCTGCTCCACGACGGGGAGCACGGTCTTGCGCGACACCGAGGTCCAGCAGCCGAACAGGGCGGCGACCTTCTGTTCCTGTAGAAGCTGGCGGCCGAGCTGGGCGTAGGTCGGCCAGTCGGAGGCGGGGTTGGTTACGACAATTTCCACCTGGCGGCCGAGGACGCCGCCGGATGCGTTGAGCTCGTCGGCTGCCATTTTCGCCACGTAGTTCAGCCGGCCTTCCAGGTTGGCCATGGTGCCGGAGGAGGAGAACAGGCAGCCGAGCTTGACGCTGCCGGCGGCGTGGGCGGGACGGATGATCGCGGGCATGGCCAGCGTTGCGGCGATGCTCGCAAGCACGCTCCGCCGTGTGGACGGGATCATTCTGTCTCCTGATGCTGGGCGGTGGGCATCTAGCAACAGCCATGCCAGCGGTGGCGGGTCGGACGTGTGTTCCGCGTGGTGCGGCAGATCGACGCCGCGGGTCGCGTTCCGGACAGCCGGTGCCTGCATACCGGTCATTCCCGCCAGGGTCCGGCGTGGGGCGCATTGCCTCACTTTGATTGCTACCGGCGCTCGTCGTTGCCTCAGGTGGTTTGCTACCGGGGGCGGCGGGGCGGGAGGCACTAAAGTGGTAAAGCGGATCAGCAAGACGACCAGGGCGGAGTTGGTGGCTGCGGTCAGCGAGCGCTACCACGGTGCGAGCCGGGTGGAGCGGTCGCGGATCCTCGACGAGTTCGCGGCCATCACCGGTTATCACCGCAAGCACGCGATCCGCCTTCTATCCGAGGGAGGCAAACGGGCTGCCAGACCTGCTGCCGACGATCGACCGGCGATGGAGCCGCTGCGGGGACGGATCTACGGTGCCGAGATCCGGGATGCATTGATCCAGCTATGGGAGGTCGCGGACCGGGTCTGCTCGAAGCGGTTACAGCCGATGATCGCCGTGCTGCTGCCTGCCCTGGAGCGGCATGGCCGGGTCACGCTGGACGAGGCGACGCGGGCGAAGCTGCTGAGTGTGAGTGCCGCCACGATTGATCGCCTGCTCGCCGGAGTGCGTCTTGCTGCTGGAAGCGGTTCCAGTTCTCGTTCAAGCTGCGGGAGAAGCGGCGTGAGGGTGCGCGGGTCATCAAGCGCTACCACGCGCCGGAGCCGCCGGTGATGCGTGCACTGGCGCACGCGGCGGTGTCGGACGACGACAAGTTGCGCCTGCGCGCCATGCTGGCGGAGGCCGACCCTGTGCTGTTGCTGGCCGGGCTTCGTGCCGCGCAGATGGAGCTTGGCAGGCGGGTGGACGAGCGCGGTATTGCGGCAGGACGCGCCGAGACCTCGGCCCCGCTCGACCTCGCCCTGTTCACGGCGAGCCTGAAGGTGGCGTGGGCGGACGGGGAACAGCGGCCCACGCACCGGCGCCGCTACGTCCGGGTGAAGCCGATCGTGCGGCCCTCGATGCTGGATGCGGTGCATGACCAGCTTCTGGCCTGGCTGGAGGCGGAGCCCGCCCTGACGGCGGTTGCTGCCCTGGATCGGCTGCGTGAGATGCATCCGGACCGGTTCACCACGGAGCATCTGCGCACGATGCAGCGGTTCATAAGAGTGCGCCGCCTGACGATGCCGCGGGAGGTTCCGCTGGGTCCGTCACCGGTGCCGACAGGGCTGATGGCGGAGGCTACCGGCACCAACGGCGTAACACCGGTTGAAGGCGACATGGAAATCGTCTGTAGCATCGCGCCGTGAGGCAACACGGTGGATGGGTTTACCTTGTCGCCTAAGAGTTTATCCGGGATCATTTGGTTTTCTGACAGAGCTTTCGCAGCATGAGCCGGATGGAA
>CAXSER010000217.1:0-5529 GCA_964236315.1 uncultured Acetobacteraceae bacterium
CCGGCCGGCGGCGTCGCGGCGTCACCCTGCCCTGCCCCGGTGGCGGCGGGCATCGGGTCGGGGGCGGCGTCGTAGCCGACGGCGTGGAGGGCGGCGCGCAGGGCATCGGGGCGGGTGCCGGCGAGGACGGTGGTGCGGCTGCGCTCTGTCGCGAGGTTCACGGCGACGTCGAGCACGCCGGGGACACGGCGCAGCGCGCGTTCCACCCGGCCGACGCAGGACGCGCAGCTCATGCCGGAGACGGCGAGGTCGATCGTGTCGGTGGCCACGTCGTAGCCCGCCGCCCGGACCGCGGCGGCCAGTGCGGCAGGGCCGGGGCCGCCCTCGGCGACGGTGACGCGGGCGCGCTCGGTGGCGAGGTTCACGGCGGCGGAGCGCACGCCGGGCAGGCGGGCCAGGGCACGCTCCACCCGGCCGGTGCAGGACGCACAGGTCATGCCGGAGACGGCGAGGTCGATCGTCGTGGCGAGGTCGAGGGGCAGGGAGTCCAGGGTGCGCCTCCGCGGGATGGCCTGATCCGGGAGATGGGGTGGGGGATAGGCAGGAAGCAAGGTTGAGGCTCTGCCTCAAACTCCGCCAAAGGCTCGCCTTTGGAGTCCTTGACTTAGGGCGGCGTTTCCAAAGGGCCCGGCCCTTTGGCGGGTCTGGGCAGAGCCCAGCCTTGCTTCCTTTTCTCCGGGCCGCCGGTACTCTGGACGCGGGGTTCGGCGTTGGGCAGGCTCCGCCGCAATGAGAATCGTCATCTTCGGGCTGGCCATCAGCTCGTCCTGGGGCAACGGGCACGCGGCGCTGTGGCGCGGCCTGGTGTCGGCGCTGCTGGCGGCGGGGCACTCGGTCACGTTCTTCGAGCGCGACGTGCCCTACTACGCGGCGAACCGCGACCTGGCGGAGCTGCCGGCAGGCGGGCGGCTGGTGCTGTATGCGGAGTGGGACGACGCGGCGGCGGCGCGGGCGCTTGCCGACGCGGACGTGGGCCTCGTCACGTCGTACTGCCCGGATGCGGCGGCGGCGCGGCGCGCGGTGTGCGACAGCGCGGCGCTGCGGTGCTTCTACGACCTGGACGCGCCGGTGACGCTGGCGCGGCTGGCGGCGGGCGAGGCGGTGGACTACGTGGCGGCCGGGCTCGGGATCGGCGAGGGGCTGGGGGCGTACGACCTGGTGCTGAGCTACACCGGGGGGCCGGCGCTGGCGGGGCTGCGCGACCGGCTGGGGGCGCGGCGGGTGGTGGCGCTGTACGGGTCGGTCGACCCGCGGCTGCACGGGCCGGGCGAGGCGGTGGCGGGGTGGGCCGGGCGGCTGTCGTACCTGGGGACGTATGCGCAGGACCGGCAGGCGGCGCTGGAGGCGCTGTTCGTGGCGCCGGCGCGGGCGCGGCCGGGGATGCGCTTCGTGCTGGGGGGCGCGCAGTACCCGCAGGATTTCCCGTGGACGGGGAACATGTTCTTCCTGCGCCACGTGGCGCCGCCGGACCATGCGGCGTTCTACGCGTCGTCGCGGCTGACGCTGAACGTGACGCGCCAGGCGATGGCGGGGATGGGGTGGTGCCCGTCGGGGCGGCTGTTCGAGGCGGCGTCGTGCGGGTGCCCGGTGCTGAGCGACGCGTGGGACGGGCTCGACGCGTTCTTCGCGCCGGGCGAGGAGATCCTGATCGCGCGCGACACGGGCGAGGCGCTGGACGCGATCGAGCTGGGGGATGCGGCGCTGGCGCGGATCGCGGGACGGGCGCGGGAGCGGACGCTGGCGGAGCATACGGCGCAGCGTCGGGCGCGGCAGATGGTGGCGGCGTTCGAGGCGACGCGGGCGGGCGACGTGGCGACGCCGGTTCCGGGTGCCGGCGCCGGGGGCGTTGCGGCCGGGGGCGTCGTGGCTCGGGCGGGGGGCTGAGCGGTGTGGGGCATCGTTCCGGCGGCGGGCACGGGGACGCGCATCCAGCCGCTGGCGTTCTCCAAGGAGCTGCTGCCGGTGGGCAGCCGCATCGACGAGCACGGGGTCGAGCGGCCGCGCGCGGTCAGCGAGCACCTGGTCGAGCGGATGCTGCTCGCGGGCGTGACGCGGCTGTGCTTCGTGATCTCGCCGTGGAAGTCGGACATCCTGCAGTACTACGGCGGCAGCGTGGGCGGGGTGCCCGTCGCCTACGTGATCCAGAACCAGGCGGCGGGGCTGTGCGACGCGATCTTCTGCGCGGTGCCGCTGATCGCCGAGCACGAGGCGGTGGTGATCGGGCTGCCGGACACGGTGTGGTTCCCGGCGGATGCGCTGCGGGCGCTGCCGAAGGACGGGCTGGCGTTCCTGCTGTTCCCGGTGGTGCGGCCGGAGCTGTTCGACGCGGTGGTCATGGACGACTCGGGGCGGGTGCGCAGGATCGAGGTCAAGCAGGCGGCGCCGTCCACGGACCAGGTGTGGGGGGCGATGCGGATGCCGGGGCACGTGCTGCACGCGCTGCACGCGCTGTGGCTCAGGCGGGAGCGGCGCGACGAGTTCCTCGGCACGCTGGTCAACGCGTGGCTGGAGGAAGGAGGCGTCGCGGTGGGTGTTTGTGCGGGGGAGAGCTACGTCGACGTGGGCACGTTCAACGGGTATCGCGAGGCGATGAGGCTGCTGTCGGATGGGTGAGGAAGCAAGGCCAGAGGCGCTGCCTCCGGACTCCGCCAGGGCGAGCCGCCCTGGACCGGCGCAATGGGGGGCGGAGGCCATACGGGCGCGGGCGGCGGCGCTGGGGCCGTGGTTCCACAACCTCGACCTGCGCGGGGTGAGGACGGCGCCGGACCACTTCCTGTTCGACTTCCCCGCGGTGAAGTGGGCGTCGTTCAGGGACCATGTGCCCGCCGACCTGCGCGGGCGCACCGTGCTCGACATCGGCTGCAACGGCGGATTCTACAGCCTGGAGATGAAGCGGCGGGGGGCGGCGCGCGTGGTCGCGGTGGACCACGACCCGCACTACCTGGCGCAGGCGCGCTTCGCGGCCGAGGTCGAGGGGCTGGAGATCGAGTTCCGCCAGCTCTCGGTGTACGACGTGGGCGCGCTCGGGGAGCGGTTCGACGTCGTGCTGTTCCTGGGCGTGCTGTACCATTTGCGCCATCCGCTGCTGGCACTCGACTTGATCCACGAGCATGCCTGCGCCGACCTGCTGGTGTTCCAGACGATGCAGCGCGGGAGCGAGGAGATCGAGCCGGTGGAGCCGGACTACGACTTCTTCGCGCCGGCGCCGTTCGACGCGCCGGGGTTCCCGAAGCTGCACTTCATCGAGCACAGCTACGCGCACGACCCGACGAACTGGTGGGCGCCGAACCGGGCGGCGTCGGCGGCGATGCTGCGCTCGGCGGGGTTCGAGCCGTTCGCCAACCCGGAGGCGGAGATCTTCCTGTGCCGGCGCGTGGCGAAGACAGAGGGCGGGGCGGTGTACCCGGCGCCCGGGCGAAAGGAAGGCGAGGGCTCTGCCCTTGAGCCGCAAAGGGCCGGCGGCCCTTTGATCCCATGATCTCGGTCAAGAGCGTTCCGATGCGGTTCAGGAACGGTTTGGACCGGGGTTTCCTGCCGGCCCGGACAGGCTGCCCGGCCTTTTCTTTTCCTGACGTGTGCCGGTCCAGGGGCGCTGCCCCTGGCGGGTCCAGGGCAGAGCCCTGGCCTTGCCTTCCTTCCTGTGGAGCCCCGGCATGATCGAAGCCGCGATGATCTGGAACGAGCCCAACAACAAGTCGCACTGGGACCTGGAGTCAGACCCCGGCTGGGTGCAGTTCGCGCGGATGACGCGGCTGGCGGGCGAGGCGATCGGGTCGGAGGCGCCGGGGCTGACGCGGGTGCTGGGCGGGATGTCGCCGATCGACCCGGACTTCCTCAACGTGCTGGGCGCACAGGGGGCGCTGGACGCGCTGGACGCGGTGGCGGTGCACGGCTTCCCGCTGGACTGGAACCACTGGCCGATCGACGCGTGGCCGGAGCGGATCGCGACGATCCAGGCTGCGACGGACAAGCCGGTGTGGGTGTCGGAGGTGGGGATCTCCACGTTCGGGGCGGAGGAGGTGCAGGAGTGGGGGCTGCGCCGCACGTTCGAGCTGCTGTCCGGACGGGCGCCGCGGATCCACTGGTACAGCCTGTACGACCTGCCGGCAGCGTGGCCGGCGACGACGCGGCACCGGGAGGCGGAGGGGTCCTCGTACTACCGGCACTTCCACATGGGGCTGCTGGACGAGCATGGACGGCCGAAGCGGGCGGCGCGAATCTTCCACGAGTTCGCGCCGGAGTTCGGGCTGTGCCAGTGGTTCCACTACCAGGATCACCGGCTGGACGACGCGGTGCGCACGATGCGCGAGATGGGCGTGCGGCGGCTGCGCACGGGGCTGTCGTGGGCGGACTGGTTCAGGCCGGACTGCGAGGCCTGGTTCGACCGGCAGATGCGGGCGCTGGAAGGGTTCGACGTCACGGTGACGTTCTGCTTCACGCCGGAGCACCGGGGGACCTGGGCGCACCACACCGCGCCGCCGCTGGTGCCGGAGGAGTTCGCCGAGTTCTGCGCGGCGATGATCCGGCGGTATGCGCCGGGACGGACGAGCACGGTCGGCACGGCAGCGGACGCCGGCGCGCGCGTGGCAGGCGGGCGGGACGACGCGAGGCCGGCGGGCGGCGAGCCGGGGGCGGAGCCGTCGATCGGCACGTTCGAGCGCGCGGAGATCGGGCGGGGATGAGCCTCGCGGACGACGTGCTGGGGCGGCTGCGGCGGCGGCGCGCGATCGAGACGCCGGTGGCGCTGGTGGCGGCGCATCCGGACGACGAGGCGATCGGCGCGGGGGCCAGCCTGCGGCTGTTCCGGCGGCTTCTGCTGGTCCATGTGACGGACGGGGCGCCGGCGGGGGGCGAGGACGCGCGGGCGGCGGGGTTCGCGACGCCGGCGGCGTATGCGGGGCAGCGGCGGCGGGAGCTGTACGCGGCGCTGCGGCTGGGCGGGGCGACGCCGGCACTGGCGGCGCTGGGCGCGCAGGACCAGGAGGCGTCGGCGCGGATGGCGGAGCTGGCCGAGGCGCTGGTGCGGCTGCTGCGCGCGCACGGCACGCGGGTGGTGGTGGCGCATCCCTACGAGGGCGGGCATCCGGACCACGACGCGTCGTGCTGGATCGCGCATGCGGCGGGGGCGCGGCTCGGACTGCCGGTGCTGGAGATGGCGTCGTACCACGCCGACCCCGCGGTGGACGGCGGGCGTCGCGAAGGGCAGTTCCTCGGGGCGCACGGGGAGGTGGTCGCGGCGGCGCTCGGGGCGGAGGAGCGGGCGCTGCGGCGGGCGATGCTGGCGGCGTTCGTGACGCAGCGGGGCACGCTTGCGGGGTTCGAGGGCGTGGGCGAGGTGTTCCGGGCGGCGCCGGCCTACGACTTCGCGAAGGCGCCGCACGAGGGGACGCTGCACTACGAACGATACGACTGGGGGATGGACGGGGCGCGGTGGCGGGCGATGGTGCCCAGGGGGTGACGGCGAGGAAGCAAGGCCAGAGGCTCTGCCTCTGGACTCCGCCAAAGGCTCGCCTTTGGAATCCCTTCCTT
>CAXSER010000218.1:0-5524 GCA_964236315.1 uncultured Acetobacteraceae bacterium
GGGGGCGGCATGCGCGGGGGCGGCGTGGCCGATGCCAAGCTCGGCGAGGAGGCGGTCGCCGAGCTTCTCCGGGTCGATGCCGACGAGGTGCTCGATCAGGGTCGCGCCGAGGTTCATGGCGATGCCGACCGGACCGCCGGTCAGGCCGCTGACCACCAGGCCGCCGGCGAAGCGCGCGGTCTCGGGGATCGTGTCGCCCGTGACGGCCCGGTAGATCGTGCCGACCACCGGCACATACTGCAGGGGGTTCAGCTCCGAGAGCAGGACGTGGAACGCCGAGGGCGGGGCGGCGGCAGGCTTCGGGGTCGTGGCCGCGCCTGGGGGCGAGGCAGGGGCGGCGGACGAGGACGGGCCGGGGGACGAGGCGGCAACAGTGGCGGTCGTGGCTGCGGCGGATGGGGTCGTGGCGAAGGGCGCTGCAGAGGGGGACGCAGAGGGCGGGCCGGCGCCGGGCGGAGTTGCGGCGGGCAGGCTGGCGGCAAAGGAGGACGCGGGAGGGGCGGCCCGGGGGGCGGCGGCCGGGGGGCGGGGAGCGGAGATCGAGAGGCTGGCGTCGACCATGGCGGCGTCCGGTGCTTCGGTTCGCCGTCCTGATTGCAATCGCGGTGCCAGCCGGCGCGGGGCCGGCCGGCGGCCGGATCAGCCCAGGCGGGACAGGGCGCCGAGCTGGCGGGCACAGAACAGGTCGAGCGCGGTGGTGCCGATCACGGCGAGCAGCGCGGTGACGTCGGCGCCACGGTGGCCAGGGCGGGCGACGAGCGGCACCGCGAGGGTGGCGAGGTCGAGGGCGTCGCCGGCGATGCGGGCCTGGATCCAGGGCGCGGGGTCGGCGCCGAGCAGGATGCCGACGCCGACCCCGACCTCGCGCACGCCGTAGCCGGCGACCAGCGCGGGGCGGTGGCCGAGGCCGAGGGTGCGGGCCAGGGTGCGGGGCAGCAGCAGCTCGGTCAGGCCGAGCGCGATGCTGAACCAGCCGAGGCCGCGGGCGAGGGCAAGGCCCTGGCGCGGGGCAGGCGCGGCGGGGCGGCGGACGGTGTCGAGGGCCGTGGTCATGGTCGGGCTCCTGTGCATGCGCCGGGCGCGGCGCATGCGGAGTCAGGCGGCCAGGGTGGGGAAAGTTGCAGGAGGCAGGAAGCAAGGCCGGGCTCTGCCCGGACCCGCCAAAGGCCAGGGGCCTTTGGAAGCCGCTCTGTCAGGAAAGGAAGTCCAGGGGCCCGGTGGTTGAGGGAGAGGCCCCTGGACCTTGTCTTGTGCGGCTCAGTTGGTCAGGGCGACCGAGTGCACGAGGACCTCGCGGTCCAGGCGGGTGATCTCCACGGTGTGCGGCGCGCCGGAGCGGCCGCCCGGGGTGGAGAGGGTCACGGTCTGGCCGGTCGCCAGCGTCGCCTCGACGCGCACCGGCGCCCCGGAGCGGGCGTCGGCCAGGGTCGCGACGACGTGGAAGCCGTCGGCCTGCACCGTGTAGTACGCGGTGCCCGCCATGCTGCCGAGGTTGATGGTCTGGCCGGTGGCGGGGTCGAGGCTCTCGGGCACCAGGCTCTGGGCACGGGCGCCGGCCGCCGAGGCGGCGAGCAGCAGGGCGGCGGCGAAGGCACGGGGGAGGAGGGTCGGGGTCATGGCGGGTCTTCCTGGGGGGCGCCGGTCGGGGTGGCCTGGCGCGTTGTCAGGAAGGTGGGCCATGCCCTATCATTAATCCAACCGATTGGATCAATGATGGCTATCGACCACGTCAATCTGGGCGGCATCGACCTGAACCTGCTGGTGGCGCTCGACGCGCTGCTGGCCGAGCGCAGCGTCACGCGGGCGGCCGTGCGCGTCGGGCTCGGGCAGTCGGCGATGAGCCACGCGCTGGGACGGCTGCGGGTGCTGTTCGGCGACGAGCTGCTGACGCGAGCGGCCGAGGGCATGCGGGCGACGCCGCGGGCGCTGGCGCTGGCCGACCCGGTGCGGCTGGCACTCGCGCAGGTGCAGGCGCTGGTGGCGCCGGGGGTGGCGTTCGACCCGGCGACGGCGGAGCGGGTGTTCCGCATCGCGCTGCCGGACAGCGTGGAGGTGCTGCTCGGCCCGGCGCTGCTGGCGCGGCTGCGCGACGAGGCGCCGCACGTGCGGCTGCGGCTGTACCCGAGCGACCCGCTGTCGCTGCTCGACGAGCTGGACGCGGACCGCATCGACCTGGCCGTGGGGATCGGCCTCCCCGCCGGCGGGCAGACGCACCACCGCATGCGGCCGTTCCTGCGCGACACCTACCTGTGCATGTTCAACGCGGCGCGGGTCGGCGTGACGTCGCCGATCACGATCGAGGACTACGTGCGCCTGCCGCACGTGCTGACCAGCCTGCGGCCGGGGGAGCGGGGCGTGGTGGACGACGCGCTGGCGCCGCTCGGCCTGGCGCGGACGGTGGTGCTGACCACGCCGCGGTTCCTGGCGGTGCCGTTCCTGGTGGCCGGCGCGCCGGTGGTGACGACGATGCACGCGCGGCTGGCGCGGCTGTTCGCCTGGCAGCTCGGGCTGAGCCTGAGCCCGCCGCCGGTGGCGCTGCCGGAGGTCGCGCTGACGCTGCTGTGGCACGCATCCTACGAGGCGGACCCGGGGCACCGGTGGCTGCGGCAGATCCTGGGGGAGGTGGCGGAGGAAGGCAGCAAGGCCGGGCTCTGCCCGGACCCGCCAAAGGCCTAGAGGCCTTTGGAAACCCTTGACTTAAGTAAGGGATTCCAAAGGCGAGCCTTTGGCGGAGTTTGAGGCAGAGCCTCAACCTTTCTTTCTACCGGACGCAGAACCCCCGCCGCCCCGACGAGGCCGCCGGCGTGCCGGAGGGTGCGGCGAGGCTGGCGTGCTCGCCCCACAGCTCGGCGCGGTAGCGCTCGAAGCAGGCGAGGCCCGCTTCCAGGCGCATCAGCGCGCCCTCGGCGATGGCGGGCGCGACGTCGGGGTTCTCGGCGACCAGCGGGTGGATCGCCTCGGCGTTCCAGGCCTCGGAGTGCTTGATGTCGAGCACGGCGTGGAGGTCGAAGTAGTGGCGGTCCTCGGGCGGCACGCCGAGGCGCTTCATGCCGCGCGCGACCAGGATGGCGCGCGACGGCGCGGTCTGCTCGATGACGCCCAGCGCGCCGACGGAGTGGTAGGCGTAGCGGCGCGAGCAGGCGAGGCCGGCCATGATGTTGGCCAGCGCGAGGGACTCGGGAACCGTGGTCTCCAGCGTGGGCTGCAGGCCGAGGCGGTCGGCGATCACCTCGAGCATCGGGCCGTGCATGCCCTTCGGGTTGCCGCGGCCCATCTCGTCCCAGTAGTTGCGCGCGACCTCCAGCTTGGCCTGCTGCGACAGCTTGACCTGGGTCAGCGCGGCGAGGTCGTCGAAGCCCGCCTCGCCGGCGACCTCCTGGGTGAGGAACCAGCGCATCTCGTCCATGCCGGCCTCGTCGGCGAGCCAGGCGAACAGCGGGTCGCCCTGGCCGGGACCGGTGTGCTCAAGTTCCTCGAACCAGGCGACGAAGCCGTCGGCGTCGCGCGGGGCGGCGGCGGCACGCTCGGAGACGGCGGCGCGGCGGGACTCCAGCCACTCGCCCTCCTCGGCGAGGCGCTCGGCCTGGGCGGCGATGTCGTCGCGCCAGGTGGCGGTGGGCAGGGCAGGGTTGAAGCGCGTGGCGTTGAACAGCGCGAGACGCTGCTGCAGCGCGGGGTCCAGCGTGCGGATGTCCGCGGCGGTATAGCCGTCCGGCATGATCAGGTTCCGTTTCTTGTGGCCGTGAGCACCACGGCTGCGATGCGGTCCGCCGCGCCGTAGGGGTCGTGCTCCAGCTCCTCGCCGAACACGTCCGGGTCCATCTCGCGGTAGGTCCAGGTAACGTCGTTGCGGGCCTGGAGTTGGGGTGCGGCGGCGTCGTGGAAGGGGTCGCGGCCGCTCACGATCGCGACACCCGTGTAGAGCAGCAGGGCACCTCCCGGTGCCAGGCGGAGCGGGGTCTCGTCGACGATGCGCAGCGACAGGCCGGCGCCGAGGGGGCCGCCGCCGTGGCGGTAGGCGCGCTCGGACGGGTCGGCGAGGTAGGGCGGGTTGGCGCAGGCGAGGTCGAGGTCGCCGGGAATGGCGGCGAGCAGGTCGCTGTGCACGGCGCGCACGGCGACGCCGGCGAGCGCCGCGTTGACGCGGGTGAACAGGAGGGCGGCGGGGTTGATGTCGGCGGCCCAGACCTCCGCCCCGGGACAGGCGCGCGCGACCAGGATGGCGCCGGCGCCGCTGCCGCTGCCGATGTCGACGGCGCGGCGCACGGGCGCGGTGCGGGCGGCCAGCCAGGCGTCGAGGGCGGCGGCGTAGCGGTGGGTGTCGGGGCCGAGGAAGACGGAGTCCGCTGCGCCGGTGGGGTAGGCGGAGTGCAGGAGCAGCAGGCCGTGCAGGGTGGAGAGGCGCACGGTGGAGCGCCAGGCGGGGGCGTCCGGGCCGGGATGGGGGGCGAGCACGCCGGCGTCGCGCATGGCGGCCGTGAGCGTGTCGGGCAGCAGGCCGTCGCGGAACGGGCGGCTCCAGCCGAACACGTCGCGCAGGTCGCGGGCCCAGGCGTTGGCGGGGCGGGCGTTGACGCGCGCGTGGGTGGCGGGGGTGGGCGTGACGAAGGCGTAGCCGGCGTCGCGCAGCAGGGTCGCGAGACGGAGCAGGCCGGGCTCGCTCAGGCCTGGCCTGTCCGGCGCGGGGTCGGTCGGGCCGGGCTCGGTCATGGCGTGTCTCCGGCAGGCGCGGGCGGGGCGTGCGGGGCGGGGCCGTCGCGGCGCAGCAGGAAGGCGGCGGCGTCCCACAGGGCGAAGGGGCGCTCGCCGGCAGTCTCCACGGTGAAGCCGTGGCGTCCGGCGAGCGTGGCCAGCTCGGCGACGTCCTGGGCGAGGGGGCGGCCGAAGGAGAGGTTCAGGATCGCGAGGCGGCCGCCCGGGCGCAGGATGCGGGCGGCGCCGGCGACGTGGGTGGCGAGCGCGTGCGGGCCGATCTGGACCAGGTAGGGCATGCTGTCGACGGCGAGGACCAGGTCGAAGGCGCGCGACGGCAGGGCGTCGAGGTCGGTGCCGGGGGTGGTCTCGATTCGCACGCCGGGCAGGTGGGCGCAGCGGCGCCGTGCCTCGGCGACCATGCCGGCGGAGACGTCGAGGCCGAGCACGGAGCGGCAGCGCGGGGCCAGCGCGATGGCCAGCCGGCCGATGCCGCAGCCGAGGTCGAGCACGTCGGCCCCTGGCGCCGTGTCGGCCGGGTCGGCGTCGGGGGAGGCGGCGCCGGGGGATGATGCGTCGGGGGAGGCGATGCAGCCGTGGCGGTGCAGCCAGTCCATGATCTCCGCGGTGGCCTGGGCCAGGATCGCGGGGTCGCCGAGGGAGTAGAGGGCGACGCTGGCCTCGGGGGAGAAGGCGACGGCGTTGTCGAAGAACGCGGCGATGCCGGCGGCGGAGGCCTCCTGCGGGGGGGGGGCAGGGGCCGGGGGCGTGGCCGCGCCCCGGGCGGCGGGGTCGGGCGGGGCGAGGTCCGGGGCGGCGTGGGGGGAGGCGA
>CAXSER010000219.1:0-5514 GCA_964236315.1 uncultured Acetobacteraceae bacterium
CGTCGCGGCCGCCGCCGCCGCGAAGCCCGGCGAGGCCGCGAAGCCGGAGCCCGCGACCCCGCAGGACGCCATCGTCGCGGTGGTCAACAGCGAGCCGGTGACGCGCTCGGACGTCACCGCGCGCGCCAGGCTGTTCGCGCTGTCCACCGGCCTGCCGATCTCGCCGGAGCTGCTGGAGCGCCTGCGCCCGCAGATCACCAAGCAGCTGATCGACGAGCGCCTGCGCGCCCAGGAGATCCAGCGCCGCAAGATCGTCGTCTCGGACAACGACGTCGCCGAGGCGATCGGCGAGATCGAGAAGCGCAACAACCTGCCCCCCGGCCAGCTCCGCGCCAAGCTGGAGGGCGAGGGCGTGGCCGCGCGCACGCTCTACGACCAGATCCGCACCCAGATCGGCTGGACCCGCGTGCTGCGCGAGATGGTCGGCGAGAAGATCCGCCCCACCGAGGCCGACATCGCCGAGCGGCAGCGCGCGTTCGCCGCCGACACCGGCAAGCCCGAGTACCACGTGGGCGAGATCTTCGTCACCGCCGACGACCCGGGCCACCAGCAGGACGCGCTGAAGTTCGCCGACACGGTGATCCAGCAGCTGCGCGCCGGCGCCCCCTTCGCCGTCGTCGCCGCCCAGTTCAGCCAGAACCAGACCGCGCTGGAGGGCGGCGACCTCGGCTGGGTGCGCCTCGACCAGCTCGACCCGCCGGTGGCCGAGATCGTCAAGGCGATGCCCGACGGCGCCATCTCCAACCCGATCCCGGTGCCCGGCGGCGTGGCCATCGTCACCCAGCACGGCCGGCGCGAGCTGGGCCGCGACACCGCCACCGCCGTGTCGATCCGCGAGGCGTTCCTGCCGTTCACCGCGGCGCTCGACCCGCGCAACCCCACCGACCAGCAGAAGCACCAGCTCGCCACCGCCACCGAGCTGAGCCGCGCCCAGAACTGCGACGCCATCGAGGCCGGCAACAAGGCCGCCGGCGCCGTGCGGCCCGCCGACCCCGGCCCGCTGACCCTGGAGACCATGAACCCGCAGATGCGCGCGCTGCTGACCTCGCTGCAGCCGGGGCACGCCAGCAAGCCGCTGGTGGCGCCGGAAGGCATCGCGGTCATCATGGTCTGCTCGCGCGAGACCAAGGCGGCAGCACCGCCCGACAAGCAGGCGCTGCTCGGGCAGATGGTCGAGGAGCGCGTCGAGCTGGCGTCGCGGCAGCTGCAGCGCGACCTCAGGCGCAAGGCGCTCATCGAGCAGCGGTCCTGAGCCCAGGCAGGGAAGCAAGGCCGGGCTCTCCCTCCGGTGCCCGTTCCGATGGCCCGAGCGGGCCATCGGAACCTTCGGGCACCTCCGCCCGGACCCGCCAGGGGCGAGCCGCCCCTGGACCGGCTTCTCTCAAGTCCAGGATTCCAAAGGCGAGCCTTTGGCGGAGTCCAGAGGCAGGGCCTCTGGCCTCGCTCGCTTCCTGATGCCCGAGCCCCTCCCCCCGCTGCGCGAGGTCATCGCCCGCCACGGCCTCGACGCCCGGCGCAAGCTCGGCCAGCACTTCCTGCTCGACGGCAACCTGGTCGCGCGCATCGCCCGCCAGGCCGGCGCGCTCGACGGCCGCCACGTCGTCGAGGTCGGGCCCGGTCCCGGCGGCCTCACCCGCGCCCTGCTCGACACCGACCTCGCCACCCTGACCGCGGTCGAGGTCGACCCGCGCGCCATCGCCGCCATCGAGGAGCTGCGCGCCTCCGCCGGCGAGCGCCTGCGCGTGCTCGACGCCGACGCGCTCTCGCTCGACCTCGCGACGCTGGTGCCGGCGCCGCGCCAGATTGTCGCCAACCTGCCCTACAACATCGCGAGCCCCCTGCTCGTCGGCTGGCTGCGCCAGGCCGCGTCGTGGGAGCGCCTGACCCTGATGTTCCAGCTCGAGGTCGCCGAGCGCATCTGCGCCGCCCCGGACACCGAGGCGTACGGCCGACTGTCGGTGCTGGCGCAGTGGTGCTGCACCACGTCGCTGCTGCAGCGCATCCCGCCGTCCGCGTTCACGCCGCCTCCCAAGGTGCACTCCGCCGTGGTCGGGCTGGTGCCGCTGCCGACGCAGCCGCCGGACGCGCTGTTCCGCACCATGGAGCGCGTCACCGCGGCGGCCTTCGGCCAGCGGCGCAAGATGCTGCGCGGATCGCTGAAGTCGCTGGGCGGGGAGGCGCTGCTGGAGCGCGTGGGGATCGCCGCGGAGCGCCGTGCGGAGACGCTGTCGACGGAGGAGTTCGACCGGCTCGCGCGCGCGGTCGCGGCGCAGGCGCCCGCAGGGGCCCCGCCCGCGGCTTGATCCGACGGGAGCGCGTGACCACGTCACGCTGCAACTGATCCGGGCCCCTCTGGCAGGGACGCCGCGCCTCGCGCGCCGGCCAACCCTGCGATGTCGGACACTGCCTCGCGTTGCGCCGGACGGTGCGGCGTCCGGTCGTGGCCCGTGCCGCCACCCCTCCCACGACCAGGCTCCGCTCCCCGTCGCGGCCTTCCCGCACCCGACAGGAGAGACCCATGCCCGACGCACGCTCCTCTGACCCCATCGACGAACGCCCGCTCGAGCGCCTGCTCGACGCGATGCCCGCCTTCGCCCGGCGCTGGTTCGCCAGCCTGCTGCGCCCCGAGGCGAGGCGGGTCCGCCTGCCGGTCGGCGTGCTGATGGTGCTGGGCGGGTTCGCCGGCTTCCTGCCGGTCCTGGGCTTCTGGATGGTGCCGGTCGGCCTGGTGCTGCTCGGCGAGGACATCCCGGCGATCAGGCGGCCCACCCTGCGCGTGCTGGGCGCGGTGCAGGGCTGGTGGGACCGCCGCCGCGGGCGGGCGTAGCGGCGACGGGCGCGCCCACGGCGCCGGTGATCGTCACCCCGCGCAGCCGCCGCGGCGCGGGACACGATGCGCGCGGCGCTGGAGCGGGGCGGCGTCGCCGCGCGGTCCCGCGACCGCGACATCGCGCGCCATCCGCGAGGCGGCCGGCGCGGTGGACCGCGTGGTGCCCGTCGTTGGCAACGGCACATGAGCGCCGCGGCGCCGGCGCTGATCGAGACCGGCCTGCCGCTGGGCGTGATCCCGCTGCTCACCGTGGAAGGAAGCGGGGCCGGGCTCTCCCTTCGCTGCCCGTTCCGACGCCCGAGCGGGTCGTCGGAACCTTCGGGCAGCTGCGCCCGGACCCGCCGGGGCCGAGCCGCCCCCGGACCGGCCTCCTCAGGCAAGGCCGGTCCGGGCGGCTCGCCCTGGCGGAGCTCGAGGCGGAGCCTCGACCCTGCCTCCTGCCTACGGGATCTTGCGCGTCTCGATGCGCGGCCGTGCCGCCTTCTCCGCGATCCCGCTGACGCCCTCGCGACGCACCAGCTCGCCCCACACCTCGTCGGGCCGCACGCCCGCGTCCACCCACAGCACCAGCAGGTGGTAGAGCACGTCGGCGCTTTCCGCGACCAGCGCCATGCGGTTGCCCGCGACGGCCTCGATCAGGCACTCGACCGCCTCCTCGCCGAACTTCTGCGCGACCTTGGCGGTGCCGCGCCCGAGCAGGCGGGCGGAGTGGCTCGACGCCGGGTCGGCGTGGCGGCGCGCCTGCACCACGTCCCACAGCCGGTCCAGCACCTCGGCGCCTGTGGCGGGGGCGTCGCGGGGCGGGTCCGCGAGGGCCGCGCCGTTCGCCGGCGCCTTCGTGCGCCGCGCCGAGCCGGGCGGCGACTTGCCCTTGTGGGCCTTGACCGCGGCCGGCGCCTTCGGCTTGGCGGCCTTCTTCGGCGCCTTGGGGGGGGTGGTCATGTCCCTGCTCGCTCCTCGCCCGCGCGCGGCGACAGGCCGCGCGATGCACCCGCCGCAGCGAGGCCGCCGCCTGGTCCGCCGGCGGGCGGGCCGGACGCAGGGGCGGGCAGCAGGCGCACGGGGTGGCCCGCGTCGTGCAGGGCCTGCTTGACCTGCGCCACGCTGAACGTCGCGAAATGGAACACGCTGGCGGCCAGCAGCCCGCCCGCCCCCGCCGCCGCCCCGTCGGCGAAATGCGACAGCGCGCCCACGCCGCCGGACGCCACGACCGGCACGGTGACCGCGCCGCACACCGCGCGCAGCAGGTCGAGGTCGAATCCGGTGCCGGTGCCGTCGCGGTCCATGCTGGTCAGCAGGATCTCGCCGGCGCCGAGCGAGGCGACGTGGCGGCACCACCCGACCGCGTCCAGCCCTGTGGCCTCGCGCCCGCCGCGGGTGAACACCTCCCAGCGCCCCGGCCCGACTTGGCGGGCGTCGACGGCGACCACCACGCACTGGCTGCCGAACTTGCGCGCCGCCTCCGCCACCAGCGCCGGACGCGCCACGGCCGAGGAGTTCATGCTGCACTTGTCCGCACCGGCGAGCAGCAGGCGGCGCATGTCCTCGGTGCTGCGGATGCCGCCGCCCACGGTGAGCGGCAGGAACACCCGCGCGGCGGTGCGGCTGACCACGTCGAGGATGGTGTCGCGGTTCTCGTGGCTCGCGGTGATGTCGAGGAAGGTCAGCTCGTCGGCGCCGGCGGCGTCGTACACCATGGCCTGCTCGACCGGGTCGCCGGCATCGCGCAGCGCCACGAAGTTCACGCCCTTCACGACGCGGCCGTCCTTGACGTCGAGACAGGGAATCACCCGCAGCTTCAGCACATCGTCGCCTCCCGGTGCAGCCTTATAGGGCGGGGAGCGCGCAGGGCAACGCGCGATCATGCAACCTGAGGCTGCAGGCACGGCCGCGGCGCGGTTCAGCCGCCGAGCAGGGCCAGTGCCGCCGCCGGGTCCACCCGGCCGTCGTACAGCGCCCGGCCGACGATCACGCCCTCGACCAGCCCGGCGGCCTCGCGCCGCAGCGCGTCCAGGTGGTCGAGGCTGCCGATGCCGCCGCTGGCGATCACCGGCAGCGCCACGGCGCGCGCCAGCGCCACCGTCGCCTCGACGTTGACGCCGGACAGCATGCCGTCGCGGGCGATGTCGGTGTGGATCAGCGCCGCCACCCCCGCGCCCTCGAAGCGACGCGCCAGCTCCACGGCCTCCAGCGCCGAGGTCTCCGCCCAGCCCTCTGTCGCCACCATGCCGTCGCGCGCGTCGATGCCCACCGCGACGCGGCCGGGATGGGCGCGGCAGGCCTCGCGCACCAGCTCGGGGTCCTTCACCGCCGCGCTGCCCAGGATCACCCGCGACACGCCCGCCGCCAGCCAGCGCTCGATGCCCGCGCGGTCGCGCAGCCCGCCGCCGAGCTGCACCGGCACGCTGGCGGCGGCCAGGATCGACTCGACCGCCGCGACGTTGGCCGAGCGCCCGGCGAACGCCCCGTCGAGGTCGACCACGTGCAGCCACCGGCAGCCCGCGCGCTGCCACGCCAGCGCCTGCGCCCCGGGGTCGTCGGAGTACACCGTGGCGTCGCCCATCTCGCCGCGCCTGAGACGCACGCACTGCCCGCCCTTGAGGTCGATCGCGGGATACAGGGTCATGCCCCGCGCGCCGCCCGCGGCCGGGCGGCCGGGCGCCTCGCCGCCGCCCACGCCTGTG
>CAXSER010000220.1:0-5482 GCA_964236315.1 uncultured Acetobacteraceae bacterium
ACCCGGTCCTGCGCCCGCAGCACCGCCTCGCGCGCCGCCGCCAGCGCCTCCCCCACCGCCTCGCCCAGCACCGGCGCATCCTCGTGCGCCGCCAGCCACCCCGCCGCCTGCTCGTGCTGGCGCAGCAGCGGCCGCGTCGCCCGGATGCGCCCCAGCCGGCTCGCCTCCACGCCCAGCGCCGCCACCTCCGCCTCCGCCTCCGCGAGCGCCTCCCCCGCCTCCGCGATTCCGCGCTGCAGCCCCTCCCAGACCTCGGTCGTCAGCGTCTCCGCCCGCCCCGCCCTGCGCGCCTCCAGCAGCGCGTCCAGCCCCCGGTAGAACGGCCGCCCCACCGCCTTCCTCTCCGGCGCCAGTGCATCGCGCGCATCGGCGAACCCGCGCTCCAGCTCCCGCGCCCGACGCAGCCCCGACCCCGCCGACAGCAGCGCCTCCGCGAGATCCCCCCCCGTCTCCAGCAGCTCCCGCCCCCCCCCGCGCAGCCGCTCCGTGTCCAGCGAGAACAGCTGCTGCAGCCGCCGCGAATCGGTCCCGCCGAGCAGCCCCGCCAGTAGCGCCGTCCCGTCCCGCCCCTCGCCGTCGAGCAGCGTGCCGCCGTGCCCCTTGCGCCGTACCAGCCGCACCGCCCCCCCCTGCGCATCGCGCAGCTCCGCGCCCAGTCGCATCCCCTTGTACTCGAAACGGAACCCCATCCTCGACTGCCCGCCGATGCCGTACAGCAGGTCCGCGAACGCCTGCCGCAGCACCGACTTCCCCGCCCCGTTCGGCGCCACCAGCAGGTTCAGCCGCCCCGGCCGCGGATCGAGCCGCACCACCTCGCGCTCGAAGTTCCCGTACCGCTCAAGTGTCAGCGACTCGAAGCGCACTTAGCCCTCCCCCTCGGCCAGCCGCGCCAGCAGCAGCTCGCGCGCCCTCTGCATCAGCCCCTCCGGCATCTCCCCCGCCGCCAGCCGCACCGCCGGATGCCCCTCCCCAAGCGCCTCGCCCATGCCGCCCGCCCGTCCCAGCATCTTCTCCGCATACGCCTGCAGCGCCCCCGTCAGCGCCGCCGCGTCCACCGCCTCGATGCCGCGCACCAGCTCGCCGAACGCGTCCGTGCGCGCCCGCATCGCCGCCCGCTCCAGCCGCGGCGCCGTCGCGACCTGCACCCCCTCCAGCCAAGCCTCCTCCCCCGCCGCCGCCAGCAGCTCGCCGCGCACCATCTCGCGCAGCTCCGCCGCCGCCCCCGCCAGCACCGCATGCGCGCCGCTCGCCCCCGTCAGCACCACCCGCAGCGCCAGCAGCCGCCCGTCCGCCCGCTCCATTGCCGCGCCCGCCGCCGCCCGCACCAGCGCCATCGCGTCGCCCATGTCCTGCGCCCCCGACACGTCCACCGCCAGTCGCTCCCAGCGCACCACGTCGAACGCCACGTGCCGCAGTGCCACCCGCCCGTCGCGCACCTCGACCAGCGTGCCGCCCCGGTCCCCCGGCTCGTTGACGTGCCGCCCCTGCAGGTTGCCCGCGAACACGATCGGCGGGTCCTCGTGCAGCACCCTGCGCGTGTGCACGTGCCCCAGCGCCCAGTAGTCGTAGCCGTGCGCCGCCAGCTGCTCGACCGAGCACGGCGCGTAGTTCGCGTGCCCCTCGTGCCCCTCCGCCGCGGTGTGCAGCAGCCCGATGTTGAACAGCCCCCGCACCGGGCCCGGATACCCCCGCGCCAAGTTCTCCAGCATCTCGCGCGTGCGGAAGCTCTGCCCGTGCACCGCGACCCCGATTTCGGGGAACGCCACCGTGTCCGGCCGCTCGCTCGGCAGCAGCGTCGCCGGCGCGTCCCAGCGCACCTTGCGCGACACCACGCTGTCCGCGTCGTGGTTGCCGCTGATCGCCACCACCCGGATCCCCGCCCGCGTCAGCCGCGCCACCTGCCCCACCAGGAAGTGCCCGGTCCGCCAGTCCTTCCAGTCGCCGTCGAACAGGTCGCCCGCGATCACCACCAGCGGCAGCGCCTCGTCGAGCGCGAACTGCACCGCGTTGGCCAGCGCCCGGCGCGACGCCTCGCGGATGCGCAGCGCCGGCGCCTCCGCCTCCAGGCCGCGCAGCGGGCTGTCGAGATGCAGGTCGGCCAGATGAAGAAACCGCAGCCCGGCCATCACCGTCCCCCCGAAGAAAGCAAGCATGGGCTCTGCCCAAACCCGCAAAGGGTCCGAGGACCCTTTGATCCCATCTACTTAAGAGAAGGCGATCCAAGGGCCCAGCCCTTGGCGGAATTTGAGGCAGAGCCTCAACCTTGCTTCCCTACGGCCGCCCCGCCCGATGATACGGATGCCCCTGCGCGATCGCTCGCGCCCGGTAGAGCTGCTCCGCCAGCATCACCCGCGCCAGCATGTGCGGCCAGGTCATCCGCCCCAGCGACACCGCGCCGTCCGAGCGCGCCATCACCGCGGCCGACAGCCCCTCCGCTCCCCCGATCACGAAGCACAGCGGCCGCTGCCCCGCGAGCCACCCGTCGAGCCGCACGGCCAGCGCCGCGCTGTCCACCGCCTCGCCGCCCAGGTCCAGCGCCACGACCAGCGCCTGCCCCGGCAGCGCCGCCAGGATCGCCTCCCCCTCCCGCCGCTTCACCTCGGCGGCCGACCCGTGCGCCTCGGCCAGCTCCGTGAGCTCCAGCGCCGGCCGCAGCCGCACGGCGTAGCGAGCGAACAGCTCCGCCTCCGGCCCCGCCCGCATCCGCCCCACCGCGATCAGCCGCACGGAGTGCCGCCAGGATCAGGCCGGCTCGGCCGGCGGCTCCGCGACCGCGGTCTCGACCTCGTCCAGCTCCGCGCCCCACATCCGCTCCAGCGCGTACAGCGTCCGCGCCTCGGGCTTGAACAGGTGCACGATGATGTCGCCCGCGTCGATCAGCACCCAGTCCGAGCCGCCCGCACCCTCGATCAGCACGCGCTTGACCCCGGCCTTGTGCAGCGACTCCTCCAGGTGCGTCGCCATCGCGCTGATCTGGCGGTCCGCCAGCCCGGTCGCGATGATCATGCGGTCTGCGAAGCTGGCGCGCCCGGCCAGATCGAGCGTGACGATGCCCTCGCCCTTGTCCGCCTCCAGGCTCTCCACAATCACCGCCTGCACGCGGTCGAGCTGCGAGGTCTCAACCGGCGCCTCGCGCGGCTCGGCCGGCGCGGCCTGGGGACGCGGGCCGGCAGCGGCGGCCTTCTTGCGCGGCGTGCCGAGCGCCTTGGCCGCCTCGGACAGCGCGGCGGGCGCCTTGGGCGAGCGGCGCTTGGGCGCCTCGCCCGTGGGGCCGCGCGCGGCCTTGCTGGCGGACTCGGCAGGGGGCTTTCTGGCGATCGTCGTTCTCCGTGCAGCGCCGGCCGATGCGGATCGGCCGATCATGATCCAAACGTGCCCGCGCCCGGTTCGGGCACAGGCTCCCGCCGGCCCGGCGGAAACCCGGCCCACCGGGCGCATTTCGCGGCACAAACGCCCGCCCCCGCCCCCAAGTCAAACGCCGCGTATCAAACGGCCCAGACGACCCGCCCCGACCCGCGCAGGGCGGTGGCCGAGACACCCACCTCGCGCGCCGGCAGGAACACCCACGCCGGCGGCGTCCGGTCGGCCAGGGTTGCCGCCGCCCTCGCCGGAATGCGGCATGCCCGCAGCCGCCGCGCCGCCTGTCCCGCCAGGGCGCGCAGAGTGTAGGAAGGCCGCGGCAGTACCGCAAACGGAACGACACGCACCAGCTCGGCCCACCGCCGCCAGCGCGGCAGCTCGGCGAGGATGTCGGCGCCCATCAGCCACACGAACCGCACGCGCGGGAACCGCCGCCGCAGCGCCCGCAGCGTGTCCAGCGTGTACGACGTGCCGAGCCGCCGCTCGATCCCGGTCGCCACCACCCGCCGTCCGTCCGCAACCCGCCCTGCCGACGCCAGCCGGTCCGCGAACGCCGCCATCCCCTCTGCCGCCTTCAGCGGATTGCCTGGCGAGACCATCAGCCACACTTGGTCCAGCCGCAGCCGCCGCCGCGCCAGCTCCGCCACATGCCGGTGCCCCTCGTGCGCCGGGTTGAACGACCCCCCCAGCAGCCCGACCCGCGGCCCACGACGCACGACGCTCCCAGACGCCACGCCCCGCCGTCCTAGCCGCGCACCTGCCCGTCCCCCTCCACGACGTAGCGGAACGTCGTGAGCTGCTCGACCCCCACCGGCCCGCGCGCGTGCAGCCGCCCGGTGGCGATGCCGATCTCCGCCCCGAAGCCGAACTCTCCTCCGTCGCAGAACTGCGTCGACGCGTTCCACAGCGTCACCGCGCTGTCGCTGCCATCCAGGAACCGCCGCGCTGCCGCCTCGTCCGCTGTGATGATCGCGTCGGTGTGCTCGCTGCCGTGGCGCGCGATGTGCGCCAGCGCCCCGTCCACGCCGTCCACCACTGCCACCGACAACACGGCGTCCAGCCATTCCGTGTCGAAATCCCCCGGCCCCGCTGCCGCCAGCTCCGGCAGCACCGCCCGCGCCCGCTCGTCCGCCCTGAACTCGCACCCCAGCGCCCGCAGCCGCGCCACGATCGGCGGCAGCAGCCCGGCCGCCGCCGCCGCGTCGACCAGCAGCGTCTCCGTCGCCCCGCAGATCCCGGTGCGCCGCATCTTGGCGTCCGCCACCACCCGCACCGCCATCTCCGGGTCCGCCGCCGCATGCACGAAGGTGTGGCACAGCCCCTCGGCGTGCGAGAGCACCGGCACCCGCGCGTCGCGCTGCACCCGCTCCACCAGCCCCCGCCCACCGCGCGGAATGATCAGGTCGATCTGCCCCGCCGCCGCCAGCATCGCCGCCACGAACCCGCGGTCCGCCGTCGGCGCCTGCTGCACTGCCGCCTCCGGCACCCCCGCCTCGCGCAAGCCGGCCCGCACCGCCGCCTGGATCGCCCCCGCGCTGCGAAAGCTGTCCGATCCGCCACGCAGGATCACCGCGTTGCCCGACTTCAGGCACAGCGCCGCCGCGTCCGCCCCCACATTCGGCCGGCTCTCGTAGATCATGCCGATCACGCCCACCGGCGCCGCCACCCTGCGCATCCGCAGGCCGTTCGGTCTCACCCACGCCGCCAGCGTCCGGTCCAGAGGGTCGGGCAGCGCCGCCACCTGCTCCATCCCCGCCGCCATCGCCTCCACCCGCGCCGGCGTCAGCGCCAGCCGGTCGCGCATCGCCGCGCTGCCTTCGAAGCGCGCGACGTCCCCCGCATTGGCCTCCAGGATCGCCGCCACGTGCGCTCGTAGGCTGGCCGCCACCCGCAGCAGCGCCGCATCCCGCCCCGCTCCCGGCAGGCGCGACAGCACGCGGCCGGCCTCGCGCGCGGCGGCGGCCATGGCGCGCAGGGCGGAAGCGTGCGGATCGGTAAGGGTCTCGGCCTGGATGTCCATGGCGCGCACGATGCCCCGCCAGGGCCGGCGAAGGAAGACAGGAAGGCCAGAGGCTCTGCCTCTGGACTCCGCTCAAGGCTCGCCTTGAGAATCCTTTCCTTA
>CAXSER010000221.1:0-5477 GCA_964236315.1 uncultured Acetobacteraceae bacterium
TGGATTCTCAAGGCGAGCCTTGAGCGGAGTCCAGAGGCAGAGCCTCCGGCCTTGCCTGCCCGTGGTGCGGCTCAGGCCTGGACGGTGGCGCGGGTGGTCTCCTTCCAGGGGAGCAGGCGGGCCTCGACGGCCTCGATCGCGTAGTAGAGGACGAAGCCGACGAGCATCAGCATGAACAGGCCCATCCAGACGGTGTTCAGGTCGTAGAGGCCGGACGCCTCGTAGATCAGGTGGCCGAGGCCGCGCTTGGAGGAGATGAACTCGCCGACGACGGCGCCGACGAGGCCGAAGCCGATGTTGATGCGGAACGTCGCGATCATCGCCGGCAGGGTGGAGGGGACGATGACGCTCCAGAACACCTGGTGCTTGGTGGCGCCCATGGAGACGAGCAGGGACTGCAGGTCGCGGTCGGAGTCGCGCGCGGCCTGGTAGGCGGCGATCAGGGCGACCAGCGCCGTGAGGGAGACGGCCAGCGCGACCTTGGAGACGAGGCCGGTGCCGAACCAGAGGATGACGATGGGGGCGAGCGCGATCTTGGGCACGCTGTTCAGGGCCACGATGAACGGCTCGGTGACGCGGGCGATGAAGGCGGAGTACCACAGCGCCAGGCCGCACAGCGAGCCGGCGACGGTGCCGATCGCGAAGCCGAGCACGGCCTCGTAGACGGTGATCGCGGTGTCGTACGGCAGGGTGCCGTCGAGCAGGGTGCGCAGGAAGACGCGCCAGATGCCGGCCGGCGCGCCGACGAGGAAGTCCGAGACCAGGCCCGCGGCCACGCCGGCCTGCCACAGCGCGAAGAACAGGGCGACGGCGCCGAGCTGGAGCACTGCGCGGCCGGCGGTGGTGTCGAGCACGGCCATCGCGGCGGAGGGGGTGGCGCGGGCGGGGGCGGGGCGGCGTGCGGGGGCAGGCACGCGGGTGGTGGCGGCGCTCATGCGGCGCGCCGGGTCTGGATGTCGAGCTCGCGGCACAGGGTGTGGAAGTGGTCGGGGAACAGGGGGTGGCTGCGCGCCTCGATCGGCGAGCCGCGGGGGATGGCGATGTCGTGGACGGACTTCACCACGGTGGGGCGGCCGGAGAGCACGACGACGCGCTTCGAGAGGGCGACGGCCTCGTCGATGTCGTGGGTGATCAGGATGACGGTCTTGTCGAAGGTCTCGACGGCCTCCAGCAGCACGCTCTCCAGGTAGAGGCGGGTCTGGTAGTCGAGCGCGGAGAAGGGCTCGTCGAGCAGCAGGATGTCGGGGTCCATGATCAGCGTGCGGATCAGGGCGACGCGCTGGCGCATGCCGCCGGACAGGGTGCGGGGGTAGCTGTTCTCGAAGCCGGACAGGCCGAAGGTGGAGAGGTACTCGCGCGCCGTGTCGCGGGCCTCCGCCTCCTTCACGCCGCGCACCTGCAGGCCGAGCAGGACGTTCTGCAGCACGGTGCGCCAGGGGAACAGCAGGTCCTTCTGCATCATGTAGCCGATGCGGCCGCGCAGGTTGGGGACGCTCTCGCCGCGGTAGGTGAGCGTGCCGGCATCGGGGTCGAGCAGGCCGGCAACCATGTTGAAGATCGTCGTCTTGCCGCAGCCGCTGGGGCCGATGATGCTGACGAAGTCGCGCTCGTGGATGTCGAAGTCGAGGCCCGCGAGGACCTCGGTGGGGCCGGCTCGTCCGGGGAAGGACTTGCGCAGGCCGCGTGCGCTGAGCTGGGGCGCGTCGGGCCGGGACGCATCGGGCTGGGCCGTGGCGGCTGACATGGACGGCTCCGTGGCGTTCGATGCCGCCGATCTAGCCATGCGGCTTTGCCCTGCCGCAACAATGCATTGTATACAATGGCGGCAAAAGCGCCGTCCGGAGGGCATAAGTGCACGGTATCCATGCAGATGGCGCAGCATGTGCCCGCTCGGCAGTCATCCGATGAGCGCGCTTGGGCCGGGCACCGCGCGGCGCTACGTGCTCGACACACTGCGCTCGGAGATCCTGCGCGGCCGGCACCGCCGCGGCGACCGGCTGCGTCAGGAGGAGGTCGCGGCACGGCTGGCCGTCAGCACCACGCCGGTGCGCGAGGCGCTGCGCGACCTGGTGGGCGAGGGGCTGATCGAGCTGGACGCGCACCGCGGCGCCATCGTGCGCGGCCTCACGCTCGGCGAGCTGCGCGAGATCTACGAGCTGCGCATCCTGCTGGAGCCGATGCTGGTCGCGCGCACCGTGGACGGGGTCACAGAGGACCAGCTCGGGCGGGCACGCGGCGTGCAGGCGCTGCTCGACGCGGGGCCGGCGCCGGAGCAGTGGGCCGCGCTGAACGAGGCGTTCCACGCCGTGCTGCACGAGTCCGGCCAGGCGACGCGGCTGGCGCGGCTGGTGGAGGGGCTGGCGAAGTCCGCGGAGCCGTACGTGGCACTGTCGCTGCGCCTGACCGCTCCGCTGGCGGCGGCGAACAACGCCGACCACCGCGCCCTCCTTGACGCCTACGCGCGGCGCGACGCCGGGGCGGCGACCCTGGCCAGCACGACGCACCTGGCGCGCACGCTGGCGGCGCTGGAGCAGGGGTAGGGGCGAAGGAAGGTCAGCGTCTTCTTTTTCTGGAGAAAAAGAAGCAAGAAGACTTTGCCCATCGGGGTCCGGGCGCGCGGGCGGCTCTGGGTCCTTGCGGGGAAAGTTCTTTGGTTCTTTCTTTCAAGAAAGAACTGCTTCCTGTTCCTCGTGGCGCGCCAGTCGGGACGCACATCGCCTAGCGCGAGAGCAGCGCCCTGGCCAGCCAGTAGCAGGCGGCGGACACGGCGGCCGACGCCGGCAGGGTGACCACCCAGGCCACCACGATGGAGCGCGCGATCCCCCAGCGCACCGCGGAGGCGCGGCGGGCGGCGCCGACGCCGACGATGGAGCCGGTGATGGTGTGCGTGGTCGACACCGGGATCCCCAGCCAGGTCGCGCCGAACAGCGCCAGGGCGCCGCCGCCCTCGGCGCAGAACCCCTGCATGGGCGTGAGGTGGGTGATGCGCGTGCCCACGGTGCGCACGATCCGCCAGCCCCCGCTGAGCGTGCCGAGCGCCATGGCGGTCTGGCAGCTCAGCACCACCCAGAGCGGCACGTGGAAGCCGCCGGACAGACGGCCCTGCGAGTAGAGCAGAACCGTGATGATCCCCATGGTCTTCTGCGCGTCGTTGCCGCCGTGGGCGAGGCTGAGCAGCGAGGAGGAGGCGAACTGCAGCACGCGGAAGCGGCGGTCGACCGCGAACGGGGTGGAGCGCACCGCCAGCCAGGACACCGCCAGCACCAGCGCCATCGCCAGCAGCAGTCCGATCAGCGGCGACAGCACGATGGCCGAGCCGATCACGCCGAGCCCGCCCCAGATCACGGCGCCCAGGCCCGCCTTGGCGATGCCCGCGCCGACCAGGCCGCCGACCAGGGCGTGGCTGCTGCTCGACGGGATGCCCAGGCGCCAGGTCAGCACGTTCCAGGCGATGGCGCCGGCCAGCGCCGCGAACACCACCAGCGGGTCGACCAGCGCGGGGTCGACGATGCCGCTGCCCATGGTGGCCGCGACGTGCAGGCCGAACACGGTGAAGGCGATGAAGTTGAAGAACGCCGCCCACAGCACCGCCGTGAACGGCCTGAGCACGCGGGTGGCGACCACGGTGGCGATCGAGTTGGCGCTGTCGTGCAGGCCGTTGAGGAAGTCGAACAGCAGCGCGAAGGCGACCAGGAAGACCAGCACGGGCGTGCCCACGGCCATGGCGGTCATCCGCGCGCGGCCGCGTGCGTCATGACGGGAAGGAAGCGAGTTCTTTCTTGAAAGAAAGAGCCAAAGAACTTTTTCCCATTGGACCTCAGGACCAAACGCGCCTCCGTGCCCTGGTGGGCAAAGTCTTTTTGCTTCTTTTTCTTCGGAAAAAGAAGAATCCTGCCTTCCTTCGGCAAGGGCCGTCCCTAGACCTGCTCGACGACGATGCCGTCGATGACGTCGACCACGTCCTCGCAGCGGTCGACCACGGCCTCCACCAGGTCGTAGACCTTCTCCACGGTGAGCTTGTGGCCGGGCGAGGTGTCGCCGGCGAACAGGGTGCGCAGGCCGCGGTCGAGCAGGTCGTCGGCGACGCCCTCGATGCGGCGCACCGCGACGGACATGGCGCTCAGTCGGGCGGCGTTGCCGTCGATGGCGGCGAGCAGCGGCATGGCGTCGCGGATCTCGGTGGCGGCCTGCACGGCGCACTCCGCCATGCCCTGCATCTCCGGGGTGAAGTCGACGCCGTAGCGCACCATGCGCCGGCCGGTGTCCTTCATGAGGTCGATCGTGTCGTCGAGTGCCGTGATCAGGTCGAGGATCTGCGAGCGGTCGAAGGGGGTGACGAAGCTGCGGTGGATGGCCAGCACGGTGGCGCGGGTGACCTGGTCCGCCTCCTCCTCCAGGCGGCTGATCTCGGCCAGGTGGGCCTCGCCGCGGCAGTCGCCGGACATCAGGGCGCGGAACGAGATGGCGGCGGGCACGATCAGGCGGGAGTGCTCGGCGAAGCGCTCGATGAACGCCTCGTCGTGCGGCATGAGCGCGCGGAAGGCGCGGAGCAGGAGGCTGGAGCGTCCGGGCTGGGTCATCCGGCGAGCCTCGCGAGGAGCGGGCCGTCGCGCAAGCGGCCGCGTGGGGCAACGGGCGCGATGTCGCGCCGGGCCTCGCGCCGGGTGCTGCGCCGGGCCTGGCGCGGGAGGTGCGGCCCCGGCTCCGCCGCCGGGGGGGCGGGCCACGGGGCGGTGCCCGTCACCGGGAGGCTGCCGGCGAGGGCGCCGCGTCTGGGTCGGGCGCCTGCGGGTCCGCGGCCAGGATGCGGCGGAGCAGCGGGGCGCACAGCAGGAGCACCAGGGCGGCCGCCGCGATCAGGCCGGCGTGCAGCAGCCAGAAGCGTTCCGCCGGCATCGTCGACAGCAGGCCCGCGAGCCAGCTCACCAGCAGGTTGGAGAGGAAGAGGTGCAGCGAGTAGGCGTTGACCACGGTGGCGCCCAGGCCGCGCGGCGCGGCGCGGGAGTACAGCGCCATGCCGACGGGGTAGAGGTTGGCGAAGCCGATGTCGTTGACGACGTGGAACGCCAGGCCCCAGCCGAGGCCGGCCTTGTGCCCGCCCGCCACCTGGCGCGACGCGGCGGCCAGGACGAGCGGCGCCAGCGCCAGGATCGCGGCGCCGATCGCCATCCTGGTCAGCTCGTGCGGCGCGCGCCAGCGCCTGGCCCAGGCGCGCCAGAACAGCACCGAGCCCAGCAGCGTGCCGACGCTGACGAAGGCGTCCAGCGACAGCAGCCAGCTCACCGGCATCGTGCGGCCGGCGAACGCCAGGGCGTAGCTGTCGCGGCCCCAGGCCAGGTAGCCGTTGAAGATCTCCATGTTGCCCACCGAGGCCACGGCCAGCACCGGCAGCAGCGCGCCCAGCGCCGCCAGCGCCCGCCAGTCCCGGCCGGCGAGCCGCGGCGGGCGCGACGTCGGCTTCGCCATCGGCATCGTGG
>CAXSER010000222.1:0-5443 GCA_964236315.1 uncultured Acetobacteraceae bacterium
GCCGGTCCAGGGGCGGCTCCCTCCGGTGGCCCTTCCGACGATCCAGGGGGATCGTCGGAACCTTCGGCCACCTCCGCCTGGCGGGTCCGGGCAGCGCCCGGCCTTGCTTTCTGCTGCGGCGCGCGCGGCGGGCTGTGCGTTAACCAGTTGTTCACGGTTCGGGTTGATGTCTGCCGGGAAAACGGCGTGCCGCGGGGGAGCGCGGCACCGCGGCATTAACCATTCGTTCGGTTTCTGTTCGGGGCGCGGGGTGCTTCACCGGGGCGGGGCTGGTGCGGTATCGTGGGGGATGTCGTCGTTCCAGGCCGATCCGATCCGTGGCGCCGCGCAGCGCTGCGAGGTGGCGGCGCTGCGCGGGCTGGCGTGCGTGCTGCGGTGGCTGGGGCCGGTGCGGGCGTCGGACCTCGGGGGGTGTGTGGCGCGGGCGGTCGGGCCGCGGCTGCCGGCGTCGCGGGTGGCGGAGGCGAACCTCGCGCGGGCGCTGCCGGGGCTGGGCGTCGCGGAGCGGGCCGAGGTGGTGCGCGCGGTGTGGGACAACCTCGGGCGCAACGCGGCGGAGCTGGTGCACCTGGCGGGGCTGGGGCGCACGGCGGCGGGGCCGGGGTGGGAGCTCGAGGGCGAGGCGCACGTCGAGCGGCTGCGCGCGGCGGGGACGCAGGCGGTGTTCTTCTCCGGGCACTTCGGCAACTGGGAGATGGTGCTGCCGATCGCGGCGCGGCTGGGGATGCCGGTGGCGGGATTCTACCGCGCGGCGTCGAACGCGGCGGTGGACGGGTTCGTGCAGGGGCTGCGGCAGGGCGCGCTCGGGCCCGGCGTGTCGATGTTCGCCAAGGGACGGGCGGGGGCGCGGGCGGCGCTGGCGCACCTGCGGGGCGGGGGGTCGCTCGGGCTGATGGTCGACCAGAAGATGAACGACGGGATCGCTGTGCCGTTCCTGGGGCGCGACGCCATGACGGCGACGGGGATGGCGGAGATGGCGCTGCGCTTCGACGCGGCGGTGGTGCCGGTGCGGGTGGACCGGCTGGGGCCGGCGCGGTTCCGGCTGGTGTGCGAGGCGCCGCTGGCGGTCGAGCGCACGGGGGTGCGGGGGGCGGACGTGTACGCGCTGACGCTGGCGATGAACGGGGTGCTGGAGCGCTGGGTGCGGGCCGACCCGGGGGCGTGGCTGTGGCTGCACCGGCGGTGGCCGAAGGAAGGTTGAGGCCCCGCCTTCAAGCATGGGCCTCAAACTCCGCCAAGGGCCGGGCCCCTGGTTTGCCTTCTTTTAGGGAAGGGTTTCCAAAGGCCCCTGGCCTTTGGCGGGTCTGGGCAGAGCCCGGCCTTGCTTTCCTTCTTCTCCGAGGTGGCAGCGTGGCGAGAGGTCTGGAGCCGCGGGTCGCGTCGGGCGAGGTGGTCGCCTACCGGCTGTTCGACATCGCGTATGCCGTGGACCTGGTCCGCGCGGAGGCGATCTGGAGCACGCGGCCCGGGGCGGGGAGCGCGCGGCGGCGGCTGAGCGCCACGCCGCCCAAGGCGGTGGCGTACGACGTGCCGCCGGTGGTGCTGACGCTGGAGCCGGTGGCGCTGGTGATCGAGGGGCACCTGGCGGTGGCAGCGGTCACCGCGCGGCTGTACGACTTCGGGGTGCTGACGCTGGCGCTGCGGGTGCCGGCGGCGGACCTGGACTGGGCGGGGTTCTCCGAGCTGGTGAACGCCGTCAACCGGGTGGTGGGGCCGGGCGCCGGGCATCCGGTGTGGCGCACTCTGGTGGACCAGCTGTGCGCGCTGCTGGGGGACGCGCTGGACCGGCCGTCGCGCTCGGTGCTGGAGGAGGACTACCTGATCGGGCTGGTGCGCGCGTTCGACGTCGCGATGGGGGCGGGCGAGATCCAGGAGCGGCTGGATCTGGTGCCGCTGCTGTCCGGCGAGAGCCGGGCGCTGTCGGACGGGGCGCGGCAGGACCTGCTGCGCAAGCGGTTCTCGTACTACACGGACGACCTGGTGGTGCTGACGTGGGACAGGGCGTTCATCTACGAGCCGCACGGGGATTCGGACGTGCTCGACGTGATCGAGGTGGCGAACGCGCAGCTGCTGGAGGTGCGCTACTACGACGAGCTGCTCGATGACGAGCTGCCGCGGATGTACGAGCTGGTGGAGCGCACGCGGCGCGGCGGGGGGGTGCTGTCGTCGCGCAGGTTCGCGCGGCTGGCGCGGCGGCTGTACGCGCTGGTGGCCGAGGTGACGGAGCTGACGGAGAAGGCGGACAACGCGCTGCAGGTGACGGAGGACGTGTACCTGGCGCGGATCTACACGGCGGCGCTGGAGCTGTTCCGGGTGCGGGTGGTGGCGGCGGGCGTGGACCGCAAGCTGGCGATCATCCGCGACACGTACGCGGCGCTGTACGACGAGGCGTCGGGCGGGCGGGCGGCGCTGATGGAGCTGGCGATCGTGGTGCTGATCGTGGTCGAGATCGTGCTCGCGGTGCTCAGGCCGTGAGGGCGGGTCGTGCTGGTTCCGCCTGCTGAGCAAGGAAGGAAGCGTGTTCTTTCTTGAAAGAAAGAACCAAAGAACCTTGCCCATCAGGATCCGGGACCGGCCCGGGTGTCCGTAACCTCATGGGCGAAGTCTTTTCGCTTCTTTTTCTTCGGAAAAAGAAGACTCTTTCTTTCCTGCGGGGCGCCTCCTGGTCAGCTGACCGGCGGTGCGGCGGGGGTGGCGGCCATGGGGACCGCGACGGCGGGGAAGGTGCCGTCGAAGTGCTGGGGCAGCTCGATCATCTGGCGGTCGCCGGGCTGCAGGGGCACCATCGAGACGTTGACCGGGGTCTCGTAGCGGTTGTCGGCGCCGGTCGCGCTGTCGACGGCGACGCCGATCAGGCCGCCGGCGACGAGGTTGCCGAAGCTGGTGTTGGCGATGCCGGAGTGGTTGCGGTACGTCGCAGTCTGGTAGCCGGTCTTGGCGCAGGCGAGCCAGATGTCGTGCCTGGTGCGCTGCACTGTTGCGGTGCCGGGCGTGCTGTCGATCGTGGCGATGCGCTTGCCCTCCTTGTAGATGCCGCAGCGGGCGCCGCCGGGGTTGGTGTTGACCATCACCTGCTGGCTGGTGCCGCTGAGGATGGAGGCGCAGCCGGACAGGCACACGGTCCCGAGCACGAGCAGCGTCCGCATGGAAAGCCCTCCCTTGTTGCAACCCTGGATAGTCGTTGCGGGAGGGTGTGTAAACCTCAGGTGGAGAAGCGGAGGGGCTTGGCGGGCGGGCGACTTCCTGGCCGCCCCGGGCTGGGCGGGGATGCGGCGGGCGACGCGGAATTGTCACGGGACTGACACGAGGTTCCGGCGCGGCATTGGGTAGATGCGGGCCGCAACGGTGCCAGGGGGCGACATGTCTGACGCGACGATGGACGGCAGGATGGTGGACGGCGGGGGCGGGATGGCCTCGTCGCGGCCGCAGCTCGACCGCAAGCCGCATGCCGGCGGGGCGCTGGCGTTCCTCGTGGTGCTGCTGCTCGGGCTCGGGTACGCGGCGTTCAGCATCTACAGCGACGTCAGCGACGTGGGCGAGCACGGGCTCGCCGTCGGCGCGCTGGTGCTGCTGGGGCTGGCGCTGCTGATCGCGCTGGGGTTCGAGTTCGTCAACGGGTTCCACGACACGGCCAACGCGGTCGCCACCGTGATCTACACGCACAGCCTGCCGCCGCTGGTCGCGGTGATCTGGTCGGGGACGTTCAACTTCCTCGGCGTGCTGACGTCGTCGGGCGCCGTGGCGTACGCGATCGTCAGCCTGCTGCCCGTCGAGCTGATCCTGCAGGTCGGCAGCGGGGCGGGCTACGCGATGATCTTCTCGCTGCTGATCGCCGCGATCATCTGGAACCTGGGGACCTGGGCGTTCGGCATCCCCAACTCCTCGTCGCACGCGCTGATCGGCTCGATCATGGGCGTGGGGCTCGCCAACCAGATCCTGGCGCCGGCCGGGCAGGCGACGTCGGGCGTGGACTGGGGCCAGGCGGTCAAGATCGCCGAGGCGCTGCTGTTCTCTCCGCTGATCGGCTTCGTGCTGGCGGGCGCGCTGCTGCTCGCGATGAAGCTCGTGATCCGCAACAAGGCGCTGTACGAGGCGCCCAAGGGCAACGCGCCGCCGCCCGGGCCGATCCGCGCGCTGCTGGTCGCGACCTGCACCGGGGTGAGCTTCTTCCACGGCAGCAACGACGGGCAGAAGGGCATGGGGCTCATCATGCTCATCCTGATCGGGGCCGCGCCGACCGCCTACGCGCTGAACCGCGCGGTGCCGGAGAGCACGACTCCGGCGTTCCTGCAGGCCATGGGCGACGCGCAGGGCGTGTTCCAGGCGCATGCGGCCGGCGCGGCCAGGCCGGGCGACGCGGCGGCGTCGCGCTCGGCCGTGGGCGAGGCGCTCAAGACCAAGGGCGTGAACACCCCCGAGGTGTACGCGGCGCTGTCGGTGCTGTCGGCCGACATCGGCAACCAGGTGAAGCAGTACGGCGCGATCAAGGCGGTGCCGGCGCAGGCGACGCAGAGCGTGCGCGGCGACATGTATCTCGAGTCCGACGCGATCCGGGTGATGGGCGCAAAGCCTGCCGGGTTCAGCGACGCCGACATGGCCACGCTCAAGGCCGGGCGCGGCTGGCTGGACCGCGGCACGCGGTTCATCCCGACCTGGGTGAAGGTGTCCGTGGCGCTGGCGCTGGGTCTGGGCACGATGGTTGGCTGGAAGCGCATCGTGGTCACGGTGGGCGAGAAGATCGGCAAGACGCACATGACCTACGCGCAGGGGGCGTCGGCCGAGATCGTGGCGATGTTCACGATCGGGCTGGCGGACATGTACGGGCTGCCGGTGTCGACCACGCACGTGCTGTCGAGCGGAGTCGCGGGCTCGATGGCGGCGAACGGGTCGGGGCTGCAGTGGGCGACGCTGCGCTCGATGGCGCTGGCGTGGGTGCTGACCCTGCCGGCGGCGATGCTGATCGCGGGGCTGCTGTTCGCGATCCTGCGGCAGGTGTTCTGACGGAGAAGCGCCGGGGGGCGGGTTGGTCCCCCGGCGTGCGGAGTGCAGGAAGGAAGGTCGAGGCTCTGCCTCGAGCTCCGCCAAAGGCTCGCCTCTGGAAACCTGGACTCAAGAGCCTCGGCGACGCGCCGTGGTCGTGCCTGGCCCAGCTGTCCTGAGTCGAGGGTTTCCAAAGGGCTTGGCCCTTTGGCGGGTTCGGGCAGCGCCCGACCTTGCTTCCTTCAGGCGGCGCTATCGAGCACAGGCTCCGCCAGCCGCAGCCGTGCGCGGCCGGTGTCCGCGCGCATGACGTGGCCGCGCCAGGTCACGGTGTTCCCGACGTAGCTGGCCGCGACCTGGAGCGCGGACATCACGTCGCGCACCGGCAGCAGCGCCGCGGCCAGCCACGGGGCGGCGGCGCGGGCCTGGCCGGCGGCGGCGCTGGCCTGGCCCTGGTTACCGT
>CAXSER010000223.1:0-5425 GCA_964236315.1 uncultured Acetobacteraceae bacterium
TGGGCGCGGCGCGGCCGCGGCGGCCGTCGGCGGTACGGCTGCCGCGGCGGGTCTCGGTGGCGCGGGCGCCGTTGCCGACGTGCTTGCTGAGCAGGCTGGCGTATTCGCCCTGCGTCAGGCTGCCCTTGGCGCGCAGCAGGCCGAGCAGATCGGTGTAGTCGTCGGCGTGCGCGGGTGCGGCGCCCAGCAGAAGGCCTGTGCCCACCGACAGTACGCCCGCGATCCGCAGCTTCCTCGACAGTTTGCGTGCCATTGGTCTCGTCTCCCCCCGTTTGTAGCGTCGATCCGGGTTCGCCCGCGCGACTCTGCTGCATTGCAACAGAAGCCGTTGGAGGCGTCCGGGATCGTTTCTTGTCGGCGCACCGTCGCGGGAACTCGTGTGGGGGTCAAGCGACCCCGAACGGTCTGTGTCCCGTTTGCCAACGGATGTGGCTTTGGTGCCGCAGGCTTCCGGCGGGGGCGGCGCGATGTCCTGGAATGCGCGTGCACTCGGCGGCGGCGCCGATGCGGTATACCGTGGCGCGGGCGCATCACCGCGGGTCCGGGGCGGCGCGGCGGCGGCAAGGGACGGGCGGCAAGGGACGGGCGGCGGGGGCGGGCCGTACTGGGCGCGTGATTTGACACCCTGGCGCGCGGGCTCGATCGTGGCGGGGTCCGAGGGGAGCCCGGCACCGGCAGGTCCTGCGACGTCAGGGCGGCCGGGGCGGGCTGAGAAACCGCAGCGCGGTGACCCTTGACCTGATCCGGATCATGCCGGCGGAGGGACTGGACCCATGCAGATCACCATCACCCTCAACGGGGAGGCGCGCGCGCTGGCCGGGCCGGTCACGGTCGCAGGCCTGGTGCGCGTCCTGGCGCTGGATCAGCGCAAGATCGCCGTCGAGCGCAACCGGGAGATCGTGCCGCGCGGCCGCTACGAGGCGGTCGAGCTGGGGCAGGGCGACCGGCTGGAGATCGTGCATTTCATCGGCGGGGGGTAGCGGCATGGACGGGTTGCGCGAGGCGGGGATGCAGGGGGCCGGGGTCTCGCAGGCGGGGATGCCGCAGGGGGGGATGCCGCAGGGGGGGGTGCCGCAGGAGGGGGCGGGCAGCGCCGCCGTCGACGAGGGCTGGGTGGTGGCGGGGCGCCGGTTCGCGTCCAGGCTCGTGGTGGGGACGGGCAAGTACAGGAGCCTGGAGGAGACGGCGGCGGCGATCGAGGCGTCGGGCGCGGAGATGGTCACCGTCGCGGTGCGCAGGGTGAACCTGTCCGACCCGGGGGCGCCCATGCTGCAGGACCACGTCGATCCCAGGCGATACACCTACCTGCCGAACACGGCGGGGTGCTTCACCGCGGACGACGCGGTGCGCACGCTGCGCCTCGCGCGCGAGGCGGGGGGGTGGAACCTGGTCAAGCTGGAGGTGCTCGGGCCGCCGCCGCACCTGTACCCGGACATGGCGGCCACCTTCGAGGCGGCGTCGGCCCTGATCGGCGACGGGTTCGAGGTCATGGTGTACTGCGCGGACGATCCCGTGGCGGCGAAGCGGCTGGAGGAGATGGGGTGCGTGGCGATCATGCCGCTGGGCGCCCCGATCGGCTCGGGGCTCGGGCTGCAGAACCCGGCGATGCTGTCGCTGCTGATCGCGCAGGCGAAGGTGCCGGTGCTGGTGGACGCGGGCGTCGGCACGGCCTCGGACGCGGCGCTGGCCATGGAGCTGGGCTGCGACGCCGTGCTGCTGAACTCGGCGATCGCCCACGCGCGCGACCCGGTGCGCATGGCGCTCGCCATGAAGGCGGGCGTGGAGGCGGGGCGGCACGCGTTCCTCGCGGGGCGGATGCCGCGAAGGGTCGCAGGGGAGGCGTCGAGCCCGGCGGCGGGGGTGATCCGGTAGGGGATGCGGAGGAAGGCAAGCGTCTTCTTTTTCTGGAGAAAAAGAAGCAAAAAGACCCTGCCCGCTGGGGTTCGGGCGCTTGGGCGGCTCCGGGTCCCTACAGGCAAGGTTCCTTGGTTCTTTCCTTCAAGAAAGAACTGCTTCCTGTCCGTCATGGCGCAGGGCGGGTGGAGGCTTGCCGGCGGGGCTGGGCTGCGTGTGGACTTGACGGATTTACCGGGGGGTCTGTGAAGCTGGCCACGTCCTTGCGTGGTCGGGGGGCGGATCGAGGGAGCCTTCGCGGGGGGCGGGGCGTAGTGTCCGCACGACAGAGCACGCGTTCCAGGGAGACACCGCCATGGCCCCGACCACCCCGCGACACGCCGAGCACGAGTGCGACGACGGCCTGGTGCACAGCCACGGCTGGTCGTCGAGCGACCCGGTCGGCAGCGCGCCGCACCGCGGCCGCCACCCGCTGGTGCGCGGCCACGACCACGACGACGGGCTCGTGCACGACCACGGTTGGGCGCGCGACTGAGGCGCCTGATCGAGGCAGGCGGCCCGGGCCAGGGTCGCCGGGCGTGGCCGGCACGCCCTCGGGTGGCGTGCGCCGTTCCCGCGGACTGACGTTGGCTGCCGCAGGCCGCTGGTTCGGCCGCGTTCCGGCGGGGTGACGCCGGCGACGTCCGTGTCCTTCAGGGCATGGGGGCAGGCCGGGGCCTTCCCGGAAGGTCTCTGGGGGCGGGGCCGGTTTCCTCGGCCGTGCCTGCCGCGGGCCGGGTCCGGGGCGGGATTTCTCCTCCCGCCCGTCGTTTCCGATACACGCGGCGGTTGATCCTGCGACGTCGTTCCGGCGACCCGGTCCTGTTCCCGGCGGTCCGGTCCTGTGGCTCGTGTCCCGGCGCGGCGCGGCTTCACGGGGCCGGTTCCCGTCCGCGATCCCGTGCGTGGCCGCCTTGCGCGGGCGTGGGCGGCGGGCGGGCGTCGGCGGGGGCGTCGGCGGGGGCGGATCGGTTCTTGCGTGCAACGAAAGTCGCGGATCGATGCGGTTCCGTGCTGCGGTGCGGCAGACAAGAACGCCGCCCGCGGCAGACCTGCCCGCCGTCGCGAAGATCCGTCTGAACGATCGGTCAGTGACGGCAGTGAACAGGCGGCGTGCTCGCGAGTGACGGCATTTTTATGCTGCGGTTATGCACGCGCAGGATGCACGAGCGCTGGGCGTTGCGGGGTTGAGGCATGTTGATGATGGCCGGTGTGGCCGATCACGCTTGCTATTGCTGTTCGTCTCGGGCCAACCTGCCGCCATGAAGTTGATCCAGGTCACCAAAAAGGGGTCGTCCATGGCCGTGTCGGCGCCGCGATCGCGCGTCGGGCGACGGGCCGGGGTGGGGTCCGGCCTGCTGTGCTCGGCCCTCCTGCTCGCGGGCCACGCCTCGGCGGGGCGCGCGGCCGAGGCGCAGGGGGGCGGGGTCGGGGGCGACGGCGGGTGGCGGCAGAGCGGACAGGCCTCGTGGTACGGCGGGCAGCACGCCGGGCGGCGCACCAGCAGCGGCAGCGTGTTCAACCCCGCGGAGATGACGGCGGCCCATCCCAGCCTGCCGCTGGGCTCGCGGGTCAGGGTCACGATGCGCGACACCGGCGACTCCGTGGTGGTCACCGTCACCGACCGCCAGCCCGACCACGGGCGGCGCATCATCGACCTGTCGCGCGGGGCGGCCGAGCGCATCGGCCTGGCGTCTCGCGGCGTCGGCGAGGTGGTGATCGAGCCCGCCGGGCGCGTGGAGCCGATCGAGGTGGCCGACGCCTCGGACGTGCTGGAGTCGCCGATGGACGGCGCGTCGATGTCCGACGCATCCGGGGCGGGCGGGGACGAGTCGGCTACTCGGGCGCCACGTGGTCGGCGACATACGCTCCGCGCTGGCCGGGGGGCCGCGGCGGACCGTCCGTACTATCGCGTACGGTTTGCAGCTCAAGCTCGGAGTTCAGCTCCGCGCCGAGCAGCACAGCATAGACTGTGACCCAGAACCACATCATCACGCCGGCGACCGCGCCCAGCGGGCCGTAGGTCGCGTCGTAGCTGGCCCAGTTGCCGACGTAGTAAGAGAACGCGGCCGAGGCCACCAGCCACATCAGCGTCGCCACCACCGAGCCCGGGGTCACCCAGCGCCAGGCCGCCCGGCTGCGCGACGGGCCGAAGCGGTACAGCAGCGACAGCGCGAAGACGACGAACACCAGCAGCACCGCGAGGCTGCCCAGCTGCGCCAGGACCTTCTGGTTGCCGGGCAGCTCCAGGACCCGCAGGGCGAGCGGCAGCAGCACCAGCACGCCGATGCCGACCACGGCGGCGATCACCGCGCCCATGGTCATGCCCAGCGCGGTGAGCTGGTAGCGCAGCAGGCTGCGGGATTCGGTCTCCTCGTAGGCGAGGTTCAGCGCGGCGAGGATCGACTTGGTGCCGGTGGTGGCGCTGTACAGGGCGATCAGGAAGCTCAGCACCAGGCTGAAGGTCAGGCTGCCCGGGGGCTGCGAGACGAGCTGGTGCACGCGCGCGCCGATCAGGCTGAAGGCGGCGGGGGGGAGCAGGCGGGCGAGGACCTGCATCTGCGGCTCCACCGTCGCGCGGTCGAAGGCCAGGCCGTACACCGAGATCAGGGTGGAGAGCGCGGGGAACAGGGCGAGGGTCGCCCAGAACGCGCAGCCGGCGGCGGCGAGCGACATGCGGTCGGAGATCATCTCGGCGAGCGTGCGGCGCAGGACCTGCTTCCAGCCGAGCCAGGGGATCGCGGCGGGGGTGTTGGCCAGGCGGCCGATGGCGCGGCCCTGGGGGCCGAGCGGGACGGCGTCGGCGGGGGCGTCGTGCTCGTTGGAGGGCGCCTGGGTGGCGCTCGCCTTGCGTTGGCGCATCGTGGGCTCCTGGGGCGGGGCGCCAGGGTGGCGGGGGGCGGGGCGCGAGGCAAGCAAGGTCGAGGCCCCGCCTCGAACTCCGCCAAAGGCTGCGCCCTTGGAACGCATCCCTTGAGGAGGCCGGTCCAGGGGCGGCTCGCCCCCGCCTCGAAGCAGGGGCGGGTCCGGGCGGAGGTGCCCGAGGGTTCCGATGGCCTGCTCGGGCCATCGGGATGGGCACCGGAGGGAGAGCACGGCCCTGCTTTCAGGGGCTTGCGCCGCCCCGGGCGGAACCAGGGGGGAACACCCACGACTCCGTCCACAGACTTACCCAGAGTTCTGTGGATAACTATGCCGGCGCGGACAGCTCCAGGGCGCGGGCGTAGACCACGCGGCGGGGCAGGCCGGATGCTGCGGCGACCAGGGCGGCGGCGTCCTTGACGCTGTGGGCGGACAGGGCGGCGCGGAGCCGGTCGTCGAGGGCGGCCTCGCCGGGGGCCTCGTCGGGGGCGGGGCCGACGAGCAGCGTGATCTCGCCGCGCGCCGCGTTGGTGGCGTAGTGGGCGGCGAGCGCGGGGAGGGTGTCGCGGCGGACCTCCTGGAAGCGCTTGGTCAGCTCGCGGGCGACGGCGGCGGGGCGGTCGCCGAGCAGGTCGGCGAGGTCGGCGAGGGTCTCGGCGAGGCGGTGGGG
>CAXSER010000224.1:0-5411 GCA_964236315.1 uncultured Acetobacteraceae bacterium
CCGGCAGCCCGGTCGCGAGCCCGCCCAGCGCCGGCCCGCGCAGCCCGCCGTCCGCCAGCATCGCACCCCCAGGCGCCCCCACCGGCACCGCCTTCTGCGCCGTCCCGCTGGTGCTGGTCGCCCCCTCGCCGCCGGCGAGGTTGCCCTCGCTCGGCTTCGCCCCCGGCCCGCGCGGCGCGCCCACGCCCGACCCGCTCATCAGCGGTCGATCTCGCCGAACACCAGGTCGAGCGACCCGATGCAGGCGACCGCGTCGGCGAGCATGTGCCGCTTGCTCATGAACTCCAGCGCCTGCAGGTGCGAGAACCCCGTCGGCCGGATCTTGCACCGGTAGGGACGGTTGCTCCCGTCGGCGACGAGGTAGACGCCGAACTCCCCCTTCGGGCTCTCGGTCGCGGTGTAGGTGGCGCCCTTGGGCACGTGGTAGCCTTCCGTGTACAGCTTGAAGTGGTGGATCAGCGCCTCCATCGAGCGCTTCATGTCCTCGCGCTTCGGCGCCGTGATCTTGTGGTCCTGCACCTTGATCGGCCCGGGCCGCATCCGGTCCAGGCACTGGCGCACGATGCGCACGCTCTCGCGCATCTCCTCGATGCGCACGAGGTAGCGGTCGTAGCAGTCCCCGTTGCGCGCCACGGGGATGTCGAACTCGACCTCCGCATACTTGTCGTACGGCTGCGACCGGCGCAGGTCCCACGGCAGCCCAGACGCGCGCAGGCACGGCCCGGAGAACCCCCACGCCAGCGCCTGCTCGGCCGTCATCACGCCGATGTCGACCGTGCGCTGCTTCCAGATCCGGTTGCCGGTCAGCAGCCCCGCCAGGTCGTCGATGAACTTGGGGAAGCTCTCGCACCACGCGCCGATCCGGTCCGCGAGCCCCGCCGGCATGTCCTTGGCCACGCCCCCGGGCCGGAAGTAGTTGGCGTGCATGCGCGCGCCGGAGACCTGCTCGTAGAACTCCATGAGCTTCTCGCGCTCCTCGTGCCCCCACAACACGGGGGTCAGCGCACCGACGTCGAGCGCGTAGGTCGTGATGTTGAGCAGGTGGTTCAGCACCCGCGTGATCTCGGCGAACATGGTGCGGATCCACTGCGCCCGCTCCGGCGCCCGCACCCCCAGCAGCTTCTCCACCGCCAGCGCGAAGGTGTGCTCCATGCACATGGGCGAGACGTAGTCGAGCCGGTCGAAATACGGCAGCGCCTGCAGGTAGGTCTTGTACTCGATCAGCTTCTCGGTGCCGCGGTGCAGCAGCCCGATGTGCGGGTCCGCGCGCTCCACGACCTCGCCGTCCATCTCCACGACCAGGCGCAGCACGCCGTGGGCCGCGGGATGCTGCGGCCCGAAGTTCATCGCGTGGCTGTCGATCTCCACGGTCTTGCTGGTCCGCCCGGCCTGCGCGTTCGGCGCCGTGACCTCCGGCACCCCCGCCACCTCGACGCCCGCCTGCTCCATCAGCGCGCTCATGGCTTGGCTCCCCCGGGCGCGACAGGCACCAGCCCGGGCGCCCCGGCCGAAGCCGACGCCCCCTGCCGCGCCACGTGCGCCTTCTCGTCGCCGGGGAGCGTGACCATGCCCTCCCACGGCGAGATGAAGTCGAAATTGCGGAAGTCCTGCGTCAGGCGCACCCGCTCGTTGACCACCTGCTTGCGCTCCTCGTCGTAGCGCACCTCGACATGGCCGGTCAGCGGGAAGTCCTTGCGCAGAGGATGCCCCTCGAAGCCGTAGTCCGTGAGGATGCGGCGATGGTCCGGCTGCCCCGCGAACAGGATGCCGAACAGGTCCCACGCCTCGCGCTCCCACCAGGTCGCGCTCGGCCAGATCTCGTGCACCGACGGCACCATCGAGGTCTCGTCGGTGCGCACGATCACCCTGATACGCTGGTTCAGCGACACCGACAGCAGGTTGTACACGACCTCGAAGCGCTCCTCGCGCTCCGGCCAGTCCACGCCGCAGATGTCCATGCACTGCTCGAACGCGAAGCGCGGCTCGTCGCGCAGGAACACCATCAGCGGCAGCAGCACGTCGCGCGAGGCGTGCACCACCAGCTCGCCGTGCTCGACCGCCGCCGCCGACACCCCGGCGATCCCCGTCGCCAGCAGCACGCCGAGCGACTCCAGCCGCGCCACCTCGGCCGACGTGAGCCCGCCCTGCGGCTCGGCCGGCAGGAACCCCGTCATCGTGCGGTCGACGGCCTTCACGCCCACAGGCTTGCCCGCCTCGCCCTCAGCCACGCAGGATCGTCCCGGTGCGGCGGATCTTCTTCTGCAGCTGCATGATCCCGTACACCAGCGCCTCCGCCGTCGGCGGACACCCCGGCACGTAGATGTCGACCGGCACGATGCGGTCGCACCCGCGCACCACGGAATACGAGTAGTGGTAGTAGCCGCCCCCGTTGGCGCACGAGCCCATCGAGATCACCCAGCGCGGCTCCGGCATCTGGTCGTAGACCTTGCGCAGGGCCGGGGCCATCTTGTTGGTCAGCGTGCCCGAGACGATCATCACGTCGCTCTGCCTCGGCGAGGCGCGGGGGATGACCCCGAAGCGGTCCAGGTCGAAGCGCGGCATGTAGGCGTGGATCATCTCCACCGCGCAGCACGCCAGCCCGAACGTCATCGGCCACAGGCTGCCGGTCCGCGCCCAGTTCACCAGCTTGTCGACGTTGGCGACGACGTAGCCCTTGTCCGCGATCTCGCCGGTGATGCCGCGCACCACCGCGTCCTGCTCCACGCCCGGCGCCAGCGCCTCGCGGTTCCACGCGATCGCCACGTCCGAGCCCGCCATGCCCGACCGGTCCGTCCCCGCCTTCTGAACATCAGAGGCCGCACTCATCGTGCCACTCCCACAAATTCCAAACGCAAGGCCCGCCCCCGCAGCCGCCGCGGCGTCACTGCCAGTCGAGCGCGCCCTTGCACCACTCGTAGATGAACCCGACCGTCAGCACGGCAAGGAACGCCATCATCGAGAAGAAGCCGAACACCCCGATGTGCGAAAGGCTGATCGCCCAGGGGAACAGGAACGCCACCTCCAGGTCGAAGATGATGAACAGGATCGCCACCAGGTAGAACCGCACGTCGAACCGTCTGCGCGCGTCGTCGAACGGCTCGAAGCCGCACTCGTACGCCGACAGCTTCTCCGCATACGGCTTCTGCCGCGCCGCGATCAGCGAGCCCCCCAGCATGGCGCCCGCGATCACCGCGGCCAGCACCAGGAAGATCGCGATCGGGAAATAGTGGGACAGCAGGTCCTGCACGAAAGCCTCCGTGGTGCACCGCAGCACCCTACGCGGGAACCGACCGGCTCGCCAGGAGGGGCGCAAGGAAGAAAGGCCGGGCTCTCCCTCCGCCGCCATTCCAACGATCCAGGCGGATCGTCGGAACCTCTGGCAGCCACGCCCGGACCCGCCAGGGCGAGCCGCCACTGGACCGGCACTTGCTCAAGAGAAGCCGGTCCAGGGCGGCTCGCCCTGGCGGAGTTCGAGGCAGAGCCTCGACCCTGCTTTCTCGGAGCTGCGTGGCGCGAGTGACGGGGCTCGAACCCGCGACCTCCGGCGTGACAGGCCGGCGCTCTAACCAACTGAGCTACACCCGCAGCGCCGCGGGGTGTATGGCCCGCACGCCGAACCGTCAACCCGTCATGTGGGGAATGGGCGGTGACGGGATCGAACCGCCGACCCTCTCGGTGTAAACGAGACGCTCTGCCGCTGAGCTAACCGCCCCCAGGAGGCGGACCGTGCGCCGGGCCCGCGACCACCTGCTTGAAGATCCGCGCCGGCTTGAACCGCACCGAGCTGGTCTCGGGCAGGTCGATCACCTCGCCGGTGCGCGGGTTGCGGCCCTTGGCGGCCTTGCGGCGCGTCGGCATGAAGGTGCCGAACCCGCTCAGCCGGACCTCTCGGCCGCCCTGCAGCGCCGCCTCGATCGCCGCCAGCGCCGCCTCGACCGCCTCGCCGGCCTTGACCCGCGGCAGGTCGGCACCCGCAGCCACCGCGTCCACAAGCTCCGCCCTGTTCATCCGGCCCCGCTCCCGCCCCACGCCCCTGACCGGAGCACGCGACGGGCCGGCGCGTCCACCCTGGCGGACGAGAGGAAGCGAGACTGGGCTCTCCCCCCGCTGGCCACCCCGATGGCCAAGCGGGCCACCGGAACCTCTGGCCAGCCACGCCCGGACCCGCCAGGGGCGAGCCGCCCCTGGACCGGCACTTTCCAGGCAGGGCCGGTCCAGGGCGGCTCGCCCTGGCGGAGACCGAGGCAGAGCCTCGACCTTGCCTTGCCTAGTGCGGCAGCGGCGCCGCAGCCACCGCCGCCGGCAGCGCCGCCGGCTCCGGCGGCTCCACCCAGTCGATCGGCTCCGGCTTGTGCACCAGCGCCTGGCTGATGACCTCGTCGGCGTGGCTGACGGCGATCAGCTTCAGTCCCTTCTTCACGGAGTCCGGGATGTCGGCCAGGTCCTTCTCGTTCTCCTTCGGGTAGAACACCGTGGTGATCCCGGCCCGCAGCGCCGCGAGCAGCTTCTCCTTCAGCCCGCCGATCGGCAGCACCCGCCCGCGCAGCGTGATCTCGCCGGTCATCGCGACGTCGCGGCGCACCGCGATCCCCGTCATGATCGACACCACGCTGACCGCCATCGCCACGCCCGCCGACGGCCCGTCCTTGGGCGTGGCGCCCTCGGGCACGTGGATGTGCACGTCGCGCTTCTCGAACAGCGTCGGCTTGATCCCGAAGCTGGCCGCACGCGAGCGCACGTAGCTCAGGGCCGCGGACACGCTCTCCTGCATGACGTCGCCGAGCTTGCCGGTGTTCTTCACGTTGCCCTTGCCCGGCAGCATGACGCTCTCGATCGAGAGGATCTCGCCGCCGACCTCGGTCCAGGCGAGCCCGGTCACCACGCCGACCATGTCCTCGCTCTCGGTCTCGCCGTAGCGGAACCGCTTCACGCCCGCGTACTTCTCCAGCGTCTTGCGGGTGATCGCGACCCGCCTGGTCTTGGAGGTGACGATCTCCTTGACCGCCTTTCGCGCGAGGTTGGCGATCTCGCGCTCCAGCGAGCGCACGCCCGCCTCGCGGGTGTAGTAGCGCACGAGGTCACGCAGCGCGTCCTCGTTGAGCGACCACTCCTCCGGCTTCAGCCCGTTCGCCTCCGCCTGCTTGGCGACCAGATGGCGCTTGGCGATCTCGACCTTCTCGTCCTCGGTGTAGCCGGCGATGCGGATGATCTCCATGCGGTCCAGCAGCGGCTGGGGCATGCGCAGGCTGTTGGCCGTGGTGACGAACATCACGTCGCTCAGGTCGTAGTCCACCTCCAGGTAGTGGTCCGCGAACGTCGCGTTCTGCTCGGGGTCGAGCACCTCGAGCAGCGCCGAGGACGGGTCGCCGCGCCAGTCGGCGCCGAGCTTGTCGATCTCGTCGAGCAGGAAC
>CAXSER010000225.1:0-5407 GCA_964236315.1 uncultured Acetobacteraceae bacterium
GGGGGGGGGGGGGGGGGGGGGGGGGGGGGGGGGGGGGGGGGGGGGGGGGGGTCGGGGGCCCCCGGGGGGGGGGGGGCGGGTCCTGCGGGACGGGACGGAACGGGGGGTCGGCGGGGCTTTTGTCCTGCGCGGCGGGACGGATCGTGTCCTGCGGGGCGGGACGGAACGGGGGGTCGGCGGGGTCGCCGTCCTGCGCGGCGGGACGTTTCTGGGGCGGGCCGACGATCGTGTGGCGGGCGGCGGCCTCGTCGGACAGCCAGTGGGCGTGGGGGTTGAAGACGGGGGGGTTGAAGACGGGCGGGCTGGGGGCGAGGCCGGGGAGGATGGGGACGGGGGCGGGCCCGGGGCGGGGCGGGGCGCGGTCGAGCGTGGCCTCGACCATGGCGACGCAGCGCTCGGCGGCGACGTCGGGGTGGCCGAGGGCGCCGGGCTCGCGCCAGGCGGGCCAGTGCAGGAGGAGGAGGCGCAGGGGACCGGTGAGGGCGGCGAGGCGGTCGGGGGTGGCGAGGTCGGGGGTGGCGAGGTCGGGGCGGACGGCGCTCCAGGCGCAGTCGAGCTGGAAGGCGGCGACCTCGTCGAGGTGGTCGAGCGCGGCGCGGGCGGGGGCGGGCAGGCAGGGGCGGTCGCGCATCAGGACGGTGTGGGCATCCGGGTGGGCGTCGATGCAGGCGAGGATGCGGGCGGCTGCGGCGACCAGGGCGTCGCGGGGCGCGAGCGGGCTGTCGGGGTCGACGCAGCCGGTGGCCTCGAGGAGCGCCGTGGCGTGGCGCTCGCAGATGGCGGCGAGGAGGAGGTCGTTGACGGGGAAGTGGGCGTGGATGGAGGCGTTGGCGAGGCCGGAGCCGGCCATGAGGCGGTTGCGGGTGGTGTGGGCGTAGCCGTGCTCGGCGAGGTTGCGGGTGGCGGTGGCGAGGATGCGCTCGCGGTTGGCGTGGCGGGTCAGGGTGTTGGCGTGCATGGGGCCCCCGGGCCCGGCTGCTCGGCGGGGCCGTGATGGTTGGCGGGGGGGAGTTTCTGGCCGGCGGCCGGGGATCTGGGCAAGCGCGGCGTGGGGCGGGGGGGGCGGGGGAGGGGCGTTGCGGGCGGGGCGTCGCGGGCAGCGGGGCGTCACGGGCAGCGGGGCGTCGCATCCGTCGTCGGTCGGCTCCGGCGCGAAGGCCGGCCGTCAGTTGATCAGCAGGACGTAGGAGGCGCCGGAGCAGGCAATCTGCAGGGTGCCGTTCTTGTAGTCCGTGTCGTCGCCGCTGCCGCTGCCGTTGGAGGGCATCAGGCCGCTCATGTCGTTCCAGAAGAACGCGTAGTTGTGGCCGGCGTAGTTCTGGCAGCTCAGGGCGGCGTACTGGTAGCCGGGCGTGCCGGCCGGGGTGAAGCAGGTGTTGTTGTAGGCGTAGCTGGGATCGGGCAGGAGGGAGGTCGGATCCCTGACGATGTAGAGGGCGCAGTTCGTGGCGCCGGTGACGGGATAGCTGCTCACGGCGGTCTCGGTGTTCGGAGGCAGTCCCGCGTTGACGCAGGTCGTGGCGGCCTTGGTCGCCATGGGATCGAAGGTCTTGCCGGTCTTCGGAACGGCCGGGACGACCTGGGTGGCGTAGCTGTAGCCGGTGGCGGGATTGAAGCTGTTGGTGTTCTTCTGCATGGCAATCTCGTTGTAGTCCGGGGGGTTGTTGCTGCCCAGAAACGACGAGTAAAACCAGTGGGTGGCCACGCTCCAGTTGCCATTGCTGTCGACCACCAGGGGGTAGCCGTTGGCATCGAAGCTCTGGGGAATGGTGTTGTACGCCGCGGGATAGGGCCAGTAGCAGCCATCCGGCGGCTGGGACTTGGCGTAGCCGTAGGCGCTCTGGGGCCCGGAGCCGGCGGCACTCTGCATCGCGACGCCCAGCGGCGTGGTGGCGGTGATCACCGCCGTGCCGACCACGGGGTTCTGCACGACGCCGTTGATGAAGGTCGTGCCGTTGGCGGTGGTGCACCCGCTGCTCGGCGGGCTGGTCGACGTGCAACCAAGATAGAGGGTGCTCGCCAGCATCGTGTAGCTGCCGCACGAGGTCTGCGTCGGGTTGCCGGTGCACGCGCTGGTGTCGGGCAGGGCGCCCTTGTTGGTGGTGAAGTCGGGGGCGCCGTTGGAGTCCAGCAACAGCGGGTAGATCCACAGGCTGTTGGCGTTCCAAGCCTGGCCGTAGAAGTTCGGGGTGATGGCCTTGGCGAGGTTGATGAACGGGTTGATCGCCGAGGAGGTGACCGACACCGTGAGCACGCCGCCGGAGATGAACGGGAAGATCGAGCGCACCGTGGCGCTGGTCGAGACGGTGACGATGAAGCCGCAGGTGACGCCGGCGACCACGGTGTTGCTGGCGGTGCAGCCGCTGCCGGCGGCGACGCCGCGGGTGCCGGGCTTGTAGCCGGCGATCACGGCGGAGACGGCGGGGCCCTGGCCGGAGGTGCACGCGGTGCTGCCGCTGGTCGAGACCAGGGCGAAGCCGGCGGGCAGGGCGGTCACGGCGTTGCAGAACGCGCTGTGCGCCATGGTGCGCGCTGTGGCGTTGAAGGAGTCCTGCTGGGTGTAGACGACGTAGGCGGCGGCGCCGGACAGGGCGGCGTTGTCGGTGGCGCGCTGCAGGGCGGAGCGGGCGTCGGCCATGCGCGACATGTCCACGGCCACGCCGGCGGCGATGGAGAGCGGCAGGAACGACACCGCGACGATGATCGCGATCGAGCCGCGCCGGGCGTCGCGCCACGCGCGGGCGGCCCGGGCGAGCAGGGCGCGCAGGGAGGCGGTCACTGGAGGGCGGGGCATGCGGTGGTGCCTGCGGTGTTCGTGCACTTGATCGTGCTGTTCTGCCGGGGGCGCGCGACGGCGTTGGCGCTGAAGGTGATCGTGCGTCCCAGGAAGAGCGGCAGGACGTTGGCGTAGGTGTAGGTCACTTGCACCACGATGACGGAGTAGCCCATGCCGAAGCTGCCGCTGCTGTCGCCGGACATGGTCAGCATCGAGGAGGGGCTGCTGGCCAGCGCGTAGGCGCCGTACTGGCCCATCGGCGAGCCGTCCGTCGTGGGGCAGGAGGAGACGTTCTCCCAGTCCAGGTAGGGCTGGACGGTGGTGGAGTCCGTGCTGCCGGCCACGCGGTTGCTCGGGTGGTCGTTGGTGCCGGCCACGATGTCGGCGGTGAAGCTGGCCGTGGGGAAGGGCAGCAGGTTCATCGCGGCGCCGGTGCACATGTCGGCGAGGTTGCCCTTGGGCGCGGTGACCGCCTGCTGGCCCGCGACCAGCTCGGCAAGCTGCCCGGCGGCGGTGTTCACATTGGTCTGGATGCGGAACGCGTTGCCGATCTCGATGGTGCCGAAGATCAGGGTGATCATGACGGGGGCGACGAGGGCGAACTCGACGGCGGCCACGCCAGCGCGGTCGGCCGGCAGGCCCGCCAGGGTGCGGCGCGTCGCCGACGGGTGCGGCGGTGCCGGGCAGGGCGGTGCCGGGCAGGGCGATGCCGGGCAGGGCGATGCCGGGCGGGGTGCCGTCGGGCGGGGCGCCGTCGGGCGCGTCGCAGTCGGGCGCGTCGGTGTCGGGCGCGTCGTGGTCCGGTGTGTCGTGGTCGGGTGTGTCGTGGTCGGGCGCGTCACTGGGGGTAGGGCTCGACGCGCACGGTCGCGGTGGCGAGCACGGAGTTCGTGCCGGTCATGGTCGCGAGCGCGCCGATGAAGGGGAAGGTGAAGGGCAGCGGGTAGGCCACCTGCACCAGCACGTCGGCGTTGGGGGCGAACGGCGTGCCGGAGGCGAGGAAGGCGTTGGGCAGCGCCCCGGAGGCGTTGAGCTTCGCCGGGGCGAGGCTCGCGAAGCCCGCCGTCTGGGTGGCGGCCACCACGTTGTAGGTCAGGCTCGTGGTGCAGTTCGGCGAGACCATGCGGAACTCGCTGCACACCGCGGCGACCAGGCCGGACGCGCTGGTGGAGGCGGGGGTGTCGATCTGCAGCTGGCGGGCGGCGTCGCGCACGGCGTCGTCCAGCGCGAGCTGGATCAGGCCGGTGATGCCGACGCTGAACACCGCGAACAGCAGCAGGAGGAACACGGGGCAGACGAGCGCGAACTCGACCGCGCTGACGCCGCCACGGTCGCCCAGGAACCGGCGGGCGCACCGCCGGGCGATCGGGAAGGCTGCCATCCGGGTCCGTCCGCGGCTTGAGTTCGGGGGTGTGTTCGGGGCTTGGGTTCGGGGGGCAGGTCGTGTGCGGCCGAGGTTAGCCGGCAATGGTTAAGCGCCGGTGAAACGGGGTGGGGCCGGCGGGGCGCCCGCGTCCGCGCCGGCCGTGCGCCGGCCGTGCCCTCCCTGTGCGCCGGTGCGATGCGCGGGCTTTGCTGTATGCCGCGTGCCCAGCTGCCGGGAGCGCGCGCCGTGGGGATTGCCGAGATCATGAGCCGCGGCGTCGAGTTCGTGGCGGCCGACGCCGGCGTGCAGCAGGCGTCCGAGCTGATGGGCGAGATCGACGTCGGCGCGCTGCCGGTCGGCGCGGCGGCGCGGCTCGACGGCGTGGTGACCGACCGCGACATCCTCTGCCGCGTGGTGGCGCGCGGCCTGGACCCGGCGGCCACGGCGGTGCGTGCGGCGGCCTCGCGCCCGGTGATCGTGTGCCGAGAGGACGACGCCCTGCAGTCGGCGATGGACCTGATGGCGGCCAGCCACGTGCGCAGGCTGCCGGTGGCGGACCGGGCGGGCGCCGTGGTGACGCTGGCGGACGTGGCGCGGCGGCGGCTGGTGGAGGACGCGGCGGTGCAGGCGGCGCTGCGCGCGCTGACGGAGGGCGGGTGGGGCGGGGCCTCAGCCCTGCCTGCCCGCCCTCACGAAGTCCACGAACGCCCGCAGCGGCGCCGGCACCAGCCTGCGCCCCGGGTAGTAGAGGAACGGCCCGGGGAACGCCGGCCACCACGGCTCCAGCACCGGCTCCAGCGCCCCGCTCGCGAAGTGCGGCCGCAGCCAGTCCTCGAACAGGGACACCACGCCCACCCCGGCCACCGCCGCCTCGACCGAGAGGTCCGCGGCCCCCACGCCCACCAGCAGCGGCCCCGCGGGATCGACGCGCACCGCCTCGCCGCAGCGCTCGAACTCCCACGCCACGCTGGCCCCGCTCGCGAAGCGCGCCCGCAGGCACGCGTGGCCCAGCAGCTCGCGCGGGTGCCCGGGCCGCCCCCGCCGGTCCAGGTACGCGGGCGAGGCCGCGGTGGCGAAGCGCTGCACCCGCGGCCCGATCGGCACCGCGACCATGTCCTGCGCCAGCCGCTCGTCGTAGCGGATGCCCGCGTCGAACCCCGCCGCCAGCACGTCGACGAACCCGTCCTCTGCCACCACCTCCAGCCGCACGTCCGGGTACGCCGCGAGGAACCCCGGCACGATCGCCGGCAGCACCAGCCGTGCCG
>CAXSER010000226.1:0-5394 GCA_964236315.1 uncultured Acetobacteraceae bacterium
CGCTCGCGCCCAGCACCGTGCACGCCGCCCCCAGCCACGGCCCCAGCAGCAGCCCCCCGGCCAGCGTCATCACCGCCGCCCCGGGCAGCGCCAGCGCCGCCACCGCCACATACCCCAGCGTGAACGCCAGCGGCGCCAGCACCGGGTGCGCCGCCACCAACCCGCCGAGCGCAACCCGCTCGCGCGCCAGCCCGGCCAGCGACAGCAGGTGCCCGGCGCCGGACGCCCACGCCGCCAGCAGTGCGGCCACGATCAGCGCCAGGGGCCAGAACCGGGTCATCGCGTCACCCTGTCGGGGGCACGCGAAGGAAGCAAGGTCGAGGCTCTGCCTCGAGCTCCGCCAAAGGCTCGCCTTTGGAATCCCCCACTCAGGAGGGGCAGGGGCATCGGCGCATTGACGCCCCGGGGGCACGGCCCCTATAAGCCGCGGCTTGAACGGGACGGCCCACGTGCCCTCCCGCGCCGCTGTCCGGGCGGCCCCGATCCTCTGGAGACTGCTCGTGAAGCGCACGTATCAACCCTCGAAGCTGGTCCGCAAGCGCCGCCACGGCTTCCGCGCCCGCATGGAAACCGTTGGCGGCCGCAAGGTCGTGGCCAACCGGCGCACCAAGGGCCGCAAGCGCCTCTCGGCCTGACGGCAGCAGGCCGGCGGGCGCCCGCCATGGCGCCGCCCCCCGGCCCCCGCCACCCCACGACCGGTCGCCCCCCCCCGCGCCTGAAGGTCCGCGCCGAGTTCCTGCGCGCCGCTGCCCGGGGCCGGAAGGCTGCCGTGCACGGCCTGGTGCTCCAGGCCTTCGCCCGCGAGGACGCCGATCCCCTGCGCGTCGGCTACACGGTGACCAAGAAGGTCGGCAACGCCGTGATCCGCAACCGCACCCGACGCCGCCTGCGCGAGGCCGCCCGCCTGCTGCTCGCGGGCCAGGCGCTGCCCGGCGTCGACCTCGTGCTGATCGGGCGCGACGCCACCCGCGGCCGTCCGTTCGCGCAGCTCGTCGACGACCTCGGCCGCGCCCTGGCCAAGGCCGGCGTCACCCTGCCGGACGCACCGAAGTGACCCCGCCCGCCCGCCTGCTCACCGCGGCCCTTCGCCTCTACCAGTGGACGATCCGCCCGCTGATCCCCGGCGCCTGCCGCTTCGAGCCGGGCTGCAGCGAATACGCCGTGCAGGCCGTGCGCGAGCACGGCGCCGTGCGCGGTGGCCTGCTCGGCGCCGGCCGTGTGCTGCGCTGCAACCCGTTCTGCGACGGCGGCTACGACCCCGTGCCCCCCTGCCGGTGCGAGGCCGCGCCCCGATCCTTCCTGAACAAGTGGATTCTCAAGGCGAGCCTTGAGCGGAGTCCAGAGGCAGAGCCTCTGGCCTTGCTTCCTGCCTCGGCCACGCCCCCCCTGCCGCTCCAGAGGAGCCCGGTCTGATGGACCAGAGACGCCTGATCATGGCGATCGCGATCTCCCTCGCGATCCTGCTCGGCTTCCAGTACCTGCTGCCGCACGCCAACGTCGCCGAGCAGCAGCGCGCCGCCCAGCTCGCCACCAGGGACACCCCCTCCGGCGACAGCCCGCGCCCGACCGCCAACCCGTCGGACCCCGGCAACCAGCCCGTCACCGTGCCCGAGCCCGCCAACGGCCCGCGCCTGGCGATCGACGCCACCCGCGTGCAGGGCAGCCTGAACCTGCGCGGCGCCCGCCTCGACGAGCTGGTGCTGTGCGACTACCACGACACGGTCTCGAAGGACTCGCCGCTGGTGCAGCTCCTCGAGCCCCGCGCCGACCCGCAGCCCTCCTACGTGCAGTTCGGCTGGACCGCGCCCGCCGCAGCACCTGGCACCGCCACCCCCGTGCTGCCCGACCCCGACACCACGCTGTGGACCTCCTCCGGCGGCGACCTGACCCCCGCCCACCCGGTCACCCTGACCTGGGACAATGGCGCCGGCCTGACCTTCACCGTGGGCCTCGCGGTCGACGCGGACTACATGTTCACCATCACCCAGGGCGTGCACAACGCCACCGGCGCGCCCGTGGCCCTGTTCCCCTGGTCGCGCATCCGCCGCGACTACACGCCGCAGACCGCCGGCTACTACATCCTGCACGAGGGTTTCGTGGGCGTGCTCGGCGACCGCCTGCACGAGCTGAAGTACGACGCCTCCAAGAAGGACGCGACCGGCAAGCCCGGCGGCGTCGCCTTCAGCGAGGCCACCACCGGCGGCTGGGCCGGCATCACCGACAAGTACTGGCTGACCGCCCTGGTCCCCGACCAGAAGGCGCCGGTCTCCGCCTCCTACCGCCACCTGCTCGACCAGGGCCACGACCGCTACCAGGTCGACTTCGTCACCTCCGACCCGCTGATCGCCGCCGCCGGGGCCGACTCCACCTACGCCTCGCACCTGTTCGCCGGCGCCAAGATCGTCTCCCTGCTCGATCGCTACGAGACGCTGTACGGCATCCCGAACCTCGACAAGGCGGTGGATTTCGGCTGGTTCTACTTCCTGACCAAGCCGATCTTCTACGCGCTGGACTGGCTCAACCACCTGCTCGGCAACTTCGGCCTGGCGATCATGGCGTTCACCATCGGCGTCAAGGCGCTGTTCTTCCCGCTCGCCTCCTACTCGTACCGCTCGATGAGCAAGATGAAGCTGCTCGCCCCCAAGGTCGCCGCCCTGCGCGAGCGCTACAAGGACGACCCCGCCAAGATCCAGCAGGAGATGATGGCGGTCTACAAGGCGGAGAAGGTCAACCCGGCCAGCGGCTGCCTGCCGATGCTGCTGCAGGTCCCGGTGTTCTTCTGCCTCTACAAGGACATCTTCGTCACCATCGAGATGCGCCACGCCCCGTTCTTCGGCTGGATCCACGACCTCTCCGCGCTCGACCCCACCAACCTGTTCAACCTGTTCGGCCTGATCCCGTTCGACCCGACGTCGATCGCCCCGGCCCTGCACCTGTCCGCCTGGACGCTCATCATGGGCGCCACGATGTACGCCCAGCAGCAGCTCAACCCGCCGCCGCCCGACCCGATGCAGGCCAGGCTGTTCAAGTTCATGCCCCTGATCTTCATGTTCATGATGGGCCGCTTCCCCGCGGGTCTGGTGATCTACTGGAGCTGGAACAACACGCTCACCTGCCTGCAGCAGTGGTTCATCATGCGCCAGACCCGACTGCGCGGCAGCCGCACCGGCCAGGTGGCCCGCACCTGATGGCGCCCGGCCGCCGCCCCTGGCGCCCCGGCACCGCCCGGCCGGGCGCGGCTCCCGGCACACCTCCCGGTCCCGGCGGCAAGGCCGGCACGCGCCCGGCCGGCGCCGCCCCGCGCCGCCCGCCCGCGAAGTCCGCCAAGGCCTCCCCGCCACAGCCCCCTGCCGAGGCGCACGACGCCCTCGACCCGCGGCCCGGCGCTGCGCCGCACGCCGCCACGCCGCACGCCGCCGCGCAGGCGACGCCGGCAGGCGCGCTGCCCGCCGCGTTCGCCGACCTGCCCGAGCTGTCCGAGTCCGACGCCGACGACTGGGACGACGCCCCGGACGACCTCCCCGCCGACCCCGACGCGCCCGCCGACGCCCACGAGCCCCCCCTCGGCCACCAGGGCGGCCCGGACGCCGAGCAGATCGAGACCGGCCGCGTGCTGTTCGCCGCCCCCTGCCGGTTCTTCTACGCCGCCCAGCGCTCCGACCAGCTCCCCGAGCCGCGCGGCCCGGAGATCGCCTTCGCCGGCCGCTCCAACGTCGGCAAGTCCAGCCTCATCAACGCGCTCGCCAACCACCACGGCCTGGCCCGCGCGTCGAACCAGCCCGGCCGCACCCGCCAGCTCAACTTCTTCGACCTCGGCGAGCGCCTCACCCTCGTCGACATGCCCGGCTACGGCTACGCCCAGGCCGCCAAGGAGGTGAAGCGCGACTGGCAGGGCCTGATGCTCGACTTCCTGCGCGGCCGCCCCACCCTGCAGCGCGTCGTGCTCCTGCTCGACAGCCGCATCGAGCTGAAGGGCTCCGACGAGGCGGTCATGGAGCTGCTCGACCTCTCCGCCGTCACCTTCCAGATCGTGCTCACCAAGACCGACGGCACCAAGCCCGCGGCGCTCGCCCGCAAGCTCGCCCAGGTCCGCGGCTACGTGCGCGAGCACGCCGCCGCCCACCCCGATATCATCGCCACCAGCAGCACCACCTTCGCCGGCATCCCCGAGCTGCGCGCCACCCTGGCCACGCTGGCGCTGCCGAAGCAGTAGGCAAGGCCAGAGGCTCCGCCTCTGGACTCCGCCAAAGGCTCGCCTTTGGAAACCCCGACTTCGCCCGCGGCACGCCCCTTGCCTTGCATGTGCCGGCCCAGGGGCGGCTCGCCCCTGGCGGAGCTTGAGGCCCGATGCTTGAAGGCGCGGCCTCAGCCTTGCTTCCTGCCCAGCGCCCCGAAGGAGCCCTCGCCGGATGTCCCTCTCCCCCGAAGCCCTCGCCGTGGCCGCCGAGCAGGCCGCCGTCCTCGCCCACGCCCTGCCGTTCCTGCGCCGCTACGCCGGCGCCACCATCGTGGTGAAGTACGGCGGCCACGCGATGGGCGACCACGCCCTGGCCGAGCAGTTCGGCGCCGACATCGCGCTGCTCAAGCTGGTGGGCCTCAACCCGGTCGTGGTCCACGGCGGCGGCCCGCAGATCAACGCGATGCTCAAGCGCCTGGCGATCCAGTCCACCTTCGTCGACGGCCTGCGCGTCACCGACGCCGCCATGGTCGAGGTCGTCGAGATGGTCCTCGCCGGCACGGTGAACAAGCAGGTCGCCGGCCTGATCAGCCGCGCCGGCGCCATGGCGGTCGGCATCTCCGGCAAGGACGGCGGCCTGATCCGCGCCCGCAAGCTCGCCCGCACCGTGCGCGACCCGGACAGCCAGATCGAGCGCGTGCTCGACCTCGGCTTCGTCGGCGAGCCGGTGCAGATCGACGTCGGCGTGATCTACGCGCTCACCGGCGCCGGCATCATCCCGGTGATCGCGCCCATCGGCATGGGCGACGACGGCCAGACCTACAACATCAACGCCGACACCGTCGCCGGCTTCATCGCCGGCGCGCTCAAGGCCACACGGCTGCTGATGCTCACCGACGTGCCCGGCGTGCTCGACAACGACCGCCAGCCGATCGCGGAGCTGACCGTCGCCGACGCCAACGCCGGCATCGCCAGCGGCATGATCTCGGGCGGCATGATCCCCAAGGTGGAGAACTGCCTGGAGGCGGTGCAGCGCGGGGCGCGGGGCGCGGTGATCCTGGACGGGCGGGTGCCGCACGCCTGCCTGCTGGAGCTGTTCACCGAGGCGGGGCCGGGGACGCTGATCCGGAGCTGAGGCAAGGCCGGGCTCTGCCCGGACCCGCCAGGGCGAGCCGCCCTGGACCGGCCTCTCCTGAGGGAAGGCGATCCAAGGGCCC
>CAXSER010000227.1:0-5387 GCA_964236315.1 uncultured Acetobacteraceae bacterium
GCCGGAGGCTGGGCCTCTGGACTGCCTTCCTTGAATGGAGGCGATCCAAGGGCCCGGCCCTTGGCGGAGTTTGAGGCAGAGCCTCAACCTTGGCTGCCGGCGCGCACGGCGACGATCGAGGCCGCCGCGAGGAGGCAGCCGGCGATCACGTCGCAGAGGTAGTGGCCGCCCTCGCTCGGCGTCGAGGCGATCATCGCGAGGTTCAGCGCCGCCACGGCGAGGCCGATGCAGCCGGTGCGGCGGTGGGCGTGGGTGAACAGCACCGCCAGCACGGCGTGGTACGAGGGCATGGTGACGACGCCCTTCATCTGGTGGAGGCGAACGGCCACCGGACCGGGCTGGCGCAGGGCCTGCAGGTCGGGAACCCAGTCCGCCCGCTCCGCGAGGCCGTGATGCGCGAACGCGCCCAGGGCAGGCAGCAGGGCCGACGTGGCCGACGTGACCAGGATGGCGGCCAGGGCGGCCCAGAACAGCTCGCGCAGGCGCTTCGGCCCGGCGGTGAGCGGCAGGAGGCAGCAGCACAGCACGATCTGCGGCAGCAGGCTCGCGTAGGCGAGGCGGAGGGCGAGGCGGAGGGGCGGGTGGGCCGCGACCCAGGCCGACCAGGCCAGCCAGTCGAAGCCGAGGGCACGGTCGAGCGACTCCAGGGCGTCGTCGCGCAGCGGCAGGGCGCAGCGGGCGCCCAGGTAGGTCAGCACGCAGCCGGTCGCGGTGAAGGCGATCCAGGTGCCGGCGGCGTCGGTCATGTCGCCGACCTGCGACCAGCGCTGCGTGCGTCGGCACAGGGCGCCGGCGGCCATCAGCAGCAGGGCGGTGCAGGCGACGGGCTGCCAGCCGGTGACGGACAGGCCGGCGCGCGGCGCCCACAGCGCCTCGACGCCAGCAAGCGCCAGGAGGGAGAGCCAGGTGGCCGGGAGCGTGCGCACGGTCGGGCGCGGCAGGCGCAGGGGGGCCGGCGCGACGGCGGGCAGGGTCCTGGGGGCGGGCATCGTCGGGTCCATCCGCGTGGGGAGCGGGGTCCCTTCTGCCACGCAGACGACAAGGAAGGATGAAGCGCGGGTAGCCGCGTGCCGGGGCGGACGGGCGGCGGGCGTACGGGCGCGCCGTGACCGGAGCGGGGGGCCCCTGCCCTACCGGGCGTGGCGGAAGCGTTCGACGGCGGCGACGAGGGCGCGGCGGACGCCGGGCTCCAGGGCGGAGTGGCCGGCGTCGGGGATCACGGTGAGGCGGGCCTGGGGCCAGGCGGCGGCCAGCTCGAAGGCGGAGGTGGCGGGGCAGACCATGTCGTAGCGGCCCTGGACGATCTCGGCGGGCAGGTGGGCGATGCGGTGCATGTGGCCGAGCAGGCCGCCCTCGGGCAGGAACAGGTCGTGGGCGAAGTAGTGCGCCTCGATGCGGGCCAGGCCGAGGGCGGTGCGGTCCTGGGCGAAGGAGGCGACGGTGTCGGGGCTGGGCAGGAGCGTGGAGCAGGAGCCCTCGTAGACGGACCAGGCGCGGGCGGCGGGCTGGTGGACCAGCGGGTCGGGGTGGGTCAGGCGGGCGAGGTAGGCGGCGAGGATGTCGCCGCGCTCGGACTCGGGGAGGTGGCCGATGAATGCGGCGTGGGCGTCGGGGAAGACGCGGGCCATGCCGTGGAGGAACCACTCCACCTCCGGGGCGCGGCCGAGGAAGACGCCGCGCAGCACCAGGCCGATGACGCGCTCGGGGTGGGCCTGGGCGTAGGCGAGCGCGAGGGTGGAGCCCCAGGAGCCGCCGAACAGCAGCCAGCGCTCCAGGCCGAGGTGGACGCGCAGCGCCTCGATGTCGGCGACCAGGTGGGCGGTGGTGTTGGCGTGCAGGTCGCCCAGCGGGCGGGAGCGGCCGGCGCCGCGCTGGTCGAAGATGGCGACGCGCCAGAACTGCGGGTCGAAGAAGCGGCGGTGGACGGCGCCGGCGCCGGCGCCAGGGCCGCCATGCAGGAACAGGGCGGGGCGGCCGCGGGGGTGGCCGACCTGCTCCCAGTACATGACGTGGCCGTCCGTGAGCGGCAGGTAGCCGGTCTCGAAGGGGCCGATCTCGGGGAACAGGTCGCCACGTGGCATGGGGCGGGAGTGTAGGGGTGGTGTGGCGGCGAGGCGAGGGGGTGAAGGAAGCAAGGCCAGAGGCTCTGCCTCTGGACTCCGCCAAAGGCTCGCCTTTGGAAACCCCTGCCTGAAGTAGGGCCGGTCCAGGGGCGGCTCGCCCCTGGCGGGTCCGGGCGTGGCTGGCCAAAGGTTCCGATGGCCCGCCTGGGCCATTGGAACGGCCAGCGGAGGGAGAGCCCGGCCTTGCCTGCTGGCTTTCTCAGCCGGCCGTGCGGACCTTCGGCTCGTGGATCGGGCAGCCGTTGCGGCTGGCGCGGAAGCTGGCCGAGCTGGTGTAGGTGGCGTTGCGTGCGCGCATGACGCCGCCGAGCGGGCGGTGGGCGGCAAGGCCGTGCCAGGGGCTGAAGGCGAGGCCCTCGTCGATGGCGGCCACGCCCTCGGGGCTCCAGGAGTCCTGGGGGCCGACCTTGAGGCGGGCGACGGTGAGGTAGGGGCTGGCGTCCTCGGGCCAGGCGACGGAGGCGTCCTCGATCGGCATGGTCTCCAGGTCGGTGCAGAGCTGGACGCGGACGTCCCACTCGCCGCCGCGGGCCCGGAAGTGGGCGGAGACGGCGTCGCGCAGGGCGTTCGGCGCGGCGGTGTCGATGGCGGTGCCGGTCAGGGTGGAGAGGTCGAACACCGGGGCCATGGCGATCTTGGCGATGTGGTCGCCGTAGAGGACGGGGACCTGGGAGTAGAAGGTCTCGCCGAGGATGCTGGTGGCGGGCTGGCCGCCCAGGGTGACGATGGTGGCGCTCTTGCCGCCGAACGCCTCGATGACGGCCTCGGCGCCGCGGGCGGCGGCGGACAGGGCCTGCTTGGCGCCCTCGGCCTTGTCGGTGGTGGCGGCGAGCATCTTCAGGTTGCCGAGGAATTTGGCGGGGGTCGGCGCGCTGAACGCCGGGGCGTTGACCAGCACGAAGTCCTGGGTGGTGTCGGACTCGCTGCCGGGCAGGCGGGGGCCCTCGACGCCGATGATCTTCACCGCGAGGCCGCGGGGGGTGGAGACGCTGTCGTCGAGGATGTCGCCGGGGAGCGTGGAGAAGCGCAGCACTGCCTCGTACTCGCCGGGCTTCGCGAACAGGCCCTGGGCGAGGGTGGGCGGCAGGTCGGGGTGGACGACGAGGGTGCCGCGCAGGACGCCGTGGCTCTTCGCGTGGACGCTGCGGATGGCGTGGCCGGAGTGCTCGAGGGTGGTCCGGCTGATCCGGCCCATGGTCTCGATCAGCGCGGCGTTGGTCTCGGCCTCGTCGGGCGCCGGGACCTCCATGTCCGGGGAGAAGCGCAGGGGCGTGGCGGCATGGGCGGACATGGGGGTTCTCCGGCTGCTGGGGATTGACGGCATTACGCACAAAACTCGCAGTTGCCCGCAATGCCTGTTCGGCCAGCGTCCCTCGGTTCGGGGTGTTCTATTCGTGACGGCTGGACGGTATCATGATCTGTTGCTTGTCGTCCGGTGACGATCGGCTGCGAGATCTTGCAAGGTGTCCGCGATGTCTTGCGGTGGACTGGCGGTCCGGGTGGCGTCGGGGGCCGGTGGGGCGGGCGGCTCGCGGGATAGCGGGCGGTGCCCACGGGCGGGCCTTGTGTTTCCCCGCGGGGCTGCGACAAGCGGGGGATGCACAGGATCTGGATTCCGCTGGGGGCGTTCGCGGGGCTGACCGCCGTGGCGATGAGCGCGCTGATGGCGCATGCGCTGCCGCAGCGGCTGGACGCGGCGCGGCTGCAGATGGTCGCGAACGCGGTGCAGATGCAGGGGTGGCACGCGCTGGCGCTGGTGCTGGTCGGCGTGTGGGCGGCGCGGGGCGGGACGCTGGCGACGCTGGCGGGGGGATGCTTCGCGCTGGGGATGCTGCTGTTCTGCGGGGGGGTGTACGCGATCGCGCTCGGGGGGCTGCGGGTCGGGGGCGTGGCGCCGACGGGGGGCGTGCTGCTGATGCTGGGGTGGCTGCTGCTGGGGATCTCGGGGGTGAGGGCGTCCTGAGGGACGGGGGCGAAGGAAGGCCAGGGGCGCCGCCCCTGGACCCCGCCAAAGGCTCGCCTTTGGAAACCTCGACGAAGGGCCTCCTTCATTGCGCGGGTCCGGGGGCGCCTGCCCCCGGCGGGTCCAGGGCAGGGCCCTGGCCTTCCCCCTGCCCTGCCCTCGCATGATCCGCAGCGCCTACCTGGCGGCCGAGGGGTTCGAGCAGCCGCTGGCGGAGGAGCTGGCGCGGGCGGGCGTGGCGGTGTCGGAGTGGCACGGGCGGCTGGCGCTGTCGCCGGATGCGCCGGGGCCGGCGGCGTGGGCGATCGACGCCTGGCTGGCGCCACGCGAGGTCGAGGTGGCGTCGGTGGGCGAGGCGGCGGCGGCGCTGCGGGCGGTGCAGCGGAACTGGGGGCTGTACGGGGTGGCGCACCACCGGCGCTGCGCGCTGATCGAGGCCAGGCTGCCGCCGGTGCGGGCGCGGGCGCTGGTGTTCCCCGAGGCGGCGCCGGAGTCGCATCTCGGGGCGTGGACGCTGCTGGCGCCGGGGCGGGTGCTGTTCAGCGCGCAGAAGGCGAGCGCGTTCGTCAACGGGGAGTGCCGGCTGGTGGAGGACCACATCGGGCCGCCGAGCCGGGCGTACCTGAAGCTGTGGGAGGCGTGCGCGGTGTGGCGGGACTGGCCGAGGCCGGGGCAGGCGTGCCTGGACCTGGGGGCGTCGCCCGGGGGGTGGACGTGGGCGATCGCGTCGCTGGGGGCCGATGTGGTGGCGGTGGACCGGGCGCCGCTCGCGGACAAGGTGGCGGCGATGGCGGGGGTGGCGATGCTGCGGGAGAGCGCGTTCGCGCTGGAGCCGGAGGGTGTCGCGCCGGTGGACTGGCTGTTCTCCGACATCATCGCGTATCCGCAGAGGCTGCTGGCGCTGGTGCGGCGGTGGATCGACAGCGGGCGGGTGGCGCGGGTGGTGTGCACCGTGAAGTTCCAGGGGGAGACGGACCACGCGGCGGCCGACGGGTTCGCGGCGATCCCGGGGGGGCGGCTGCTGCACCTGTTCCACAACAAGCACGAGCTGACGTTCCTGTGGCGGCGGGAGGAATAGGGGGACTTAGGAAAGGAAGGCCAGAGGCTCCGCCTCTGGACTCCGCCAAAGGCTGCGCCCTTGGAACGCATCCCTCAAGCGAGGCCGGTCCAGGGGCGGCTCGCCCCTGGCGGGTCCGGGCAGAGCCCGGCCTTGCTTCCTGTTCTCAGCCGAACAGCTTCATGGCGTTCTGCACGGTGTGCCAGACGCCCCAGAGCAGCGGCAGGCCGGCGATCGCCCAGTA
>CAXSER010000228.1:0-5365 GCA_964236315.1 uncultured Acetobacteraceae bacterium
CGGCGGGCTGACGCATTTCGACGCGCTGGGGCGCGCGGTGATGGTCGACGTGTCGGGCAAGGCGGAGACGGCGCGGGTGGCCACGGCGCGGGCAAGGGTGTCGATGCAGGCGGCGACGCTGCGCCTGGTGCGGGAGGGGACGGCGGCGAAGGGGGACGTTCTGGGAGTGGCGCGGCTGGCGGGGATCATGGCGGCGAAGCGGACGGCGGAGCTGATCCCGCTGTGCCACCCGCTGCCGATCAGCGCGGTGGAGGTGGCGCTGGAGGCGGTGGAGGACGCGGGCGGGTGCGGGGTGGAGGTGGCGGCGACGGTGAGGACGACGGGGCGGACGGGGGTGGAGATGGAGGCGCTGACCGCGGCGTCGGTGGCGGCGCTCACGGTGTACGACATGCTCAAGGCGGTGGACCGGGGGATGCGGGTGGACGGGCTGCGGGTCGTGCACAAGGACGGGGGGAAGTCGGGGGCGTTCCGGCAGGACTGAGGCGGGCCCGCCGGGGATGGGTGGGCGTACGACGGTCAGGACGGCTCGGGCGGGCTGCGGGCGACGGGAATGCGACCTGCGGCCTTCCCGGGACGGCCGACCGGGTTCAGCGTGGTGCCGCGTCGGGCCGGTCCGGGGCCAGGGAGCGTGTGCCGTCCATGCCGAAGCTCGATCCGCCGCCCAGGGTCATCACCTTCGACTGCTACGGCACGCTGGTCCGGTGGCATCGCGCCGTGGAGGATGCGGCGCGCGCGGTGCTTCGCAGGCATGTCGCGCAGGGCGAGGCGGACGGCGGGGCGGCGGACCTGGCGGGCAGGCTGCGGGAGGCAACGATGGCACGGCAGGGGCGCGCGCCGTTCCTGGGCTACAAGGAGGTGCTGCGTTCGAGCCTGGGCGAGGCGCTCGCCGAGGTCGGCCTTGCGGGCAGCACGGGCGACGGGGACACGCTGCTGTCGTTCCTGCGGGCGATCGCGCCCCACCCCGAGGTGCCGGCGGCGCTGGAACGGCTGCGCGCCCGCTACCGGCTCGGGATCATCAGCAACACCGACGACGACCTGATCGCCGGGACGGTGGCCGCGATCGGGGTGCCGATCGAGTTCGTCGTCACGGCCGAGCAGGCGGGGGCGTACAAGCCGGACCACCGCCTGTTCCTCCACGCCCACGCCGTCATGGGCGTGACGCGGGAGGAGACCATCCACGTCGGCATGGGGCAGTTCACCGACATGAAGGTGTGCCACGAGCTGGGCATCCGTTCCGTGTGGATCGACCGCGCGGGCGAGGCGGCGGCGGAGTGGCCGGCCGACACGGTGCTGCGCGACCTTTCCGGGCTGCCGGGGCTGCTGCTGGCGTCGTGACGGCCGTGCGGCCTTGCCTGGGCGGGCGGTTGCGTCCAAGGCCGGTCGTGGCGGAGCAGGGAGCGGTGCGGTGGCAGCGGGCGGGTTGATCTCGGTGGAGGCGGCGCGGGCGGCGGTGCTCGACGGGCTGCGGGCGCTGCCTGCGGAGCTGGTGGCGCTGAGCGCGGGCTGGGGGCGGGTGCTGGCGCGCGACGTGGTGGCGCGGCGCACCAGCCCGCCGGAGGACGTGTCGGCGATGGACGGGTATGCGCTGCGGGCCGAGGACGGGGCGGCCGGCGCGGTGCTGCGCGTGGTGGGCGACGCGCCGGCGGGGCATCCGTGGGCGGGCGTGGTCGGCGCGGGCGAGGCGGTGCGGCTGTTCACCGGGAGCGTGGTGCCCGAGGGCGCGGACACCGTGGTGCTGCAGGAGGACTGCACGCGCGAGGGCGGGAGCGTGCGGCTGGACGAGGCGGCGCGGCCGGCACGGCACATCCGGCGGGCGGGGCAGGATTTCGCCGCGGGCGACGTGGTGCTCAGGGCGGGGCGGCGGCTGGGGGCGCGCGACGTGGGGCTGGCCGCGGCGGCGGATCATCCGTGGCTCTCGGTGCACCGGCGGCCGCGGGTGGCGATCCTGGCGACAGGCGACGAGATCAGCATGCCCGGCGAGCCGGTGGGGCCCGGGGGGATCGTGTCATCGAACAGCCACGCGATCGCGGCGCTGGTGCAAGCCGCGGGGGGCGATCCGGTGCTGCTGCCGGTGGCGCGCGACGACCGCGCGGCCCTGGAGGCGGCGGCCGACAGCGTGGCGGGGCACGACCTGCTGGTCACGACCGGGGGAGCGAGCGTGGGGGACCACGACCTGGTGCACGCGGCACTGACGGCGCGGGGGATGCGCACCGGGTTCTGGCGGGTGGCGATGCGGCCGGGCAAGCCGCTGATGTCGGGGCGGCTGGGGGATGTCGCGGTGCTGGGATTGCCGGGCAATCCTGTGTCGTCGCTGGTGTGCAGCGTGCTGTTCCTGCTGCCGGCGCTGCGGGTGCTGCTGGGGGGCGAGGCGTCGGGGCCGCCGGTGACGCGGGCGCGGCTGGGGGTCACGGTGCGCGAGAACGACCACAGGGCGGACCATCTGCGGGCGTCGCTGGACGGCGACGTGGTGACGCCGTTCGAGGTGCAGGACTCGGCGATGATGGCGGCGCTGGCGCGGGCGGACTGCCTGCTGGTGCGCGCGCCGCATGCGCCGGCGCTGGAGGCGGGCGCGGAGGTCGAGGTGATCCGTCTGGACGGGGTCGGGCTGTAGGCGGGCGCGGCGCGTTCCCGGCCAGGGTGCGACGATCCGGAGACACCCCGCTTCGAGGCGGCACCGGAGCCGGGCCGTGTCGGAGCCGGGGCACTCGGGTGCGCGGCCTTCCCTGCGGCGGGCACCGTCCTGCTTGACGCGCCACGGTGAACTTATATAGAACAAGGCGTTGGTTTCTATTTTGTTCCGAGCTGCCGCTTGCGGTTCGGGCCTGTGGACTGGGGCACCGCCATGCTGACTCGCAAGCAGCACGAGTTGCTGAGCTTCATCGACGATCATCTGACCCGCACCGGGTTCTCGCCGTCGTTCGAGGAGATGAAGGAGGCGCTGCAGCTGCGCTCGAAGTCGGGCATCCACCGGCTGATCTCGGCGCTGGAGGAGCGCGGCTTCCTCAAGCGGCGCCACCACAGGGCGCGGGCGTTGGAAGTGGTGCGGCGGCCGGAGGGCATGATGTCGGGGGCGCTGGCGGGGGGTGCCGAAGCGGGCGAGGTCGTGGCGCCGATGGACGACGCGGAAGCCGGGGCGCACTTCGCGCCGAACGTGATCCGCGGCGACTTCACGGCGCGGCTGCAGGGCGTGCGGGCGGCGGACGGGGTGGCCGCGGTGCAGCTGCCGCTGTACGGCAAGATCGCGGCGGGCATGCCGATCGAGGCGCTGCGCGACAACGGGCGGCAGATCGAGGTGCCGCTGGCGCTGCTCGGCGCGGGCGAGCATTTCGCGCTCGAGGTCGACGGCGACTCGATGATCGACGCGGGCATCCTCAGCGGGGACACGGTGATCATCCGCCGCGGCGAGGCGGCGGAGACCGGGCAGATCGTGGTGGCGCTGGTCAACGAGGAGCAGGTCACGCTGAAGCGGCTGCGCAGGCGGGGCAGCTCGATCGCGCTGGAGCCGGCGAACGCCAAGCACGAGACGCAGATCTACCCGGGCGAGCGGGTCAAGGTGCAGGGGCGGCTGGTCGGGCTGCTGCGAAACTACAGCTGAGAGTGTAGCAAGGAAGGTTGAGGCTCTGCCTCAAACTCCGCCAAAGGCTCGCCTTTGGAAACCTCGACTCAGGCTTTCGTTTCCAAATGCCGGTCCAGGGGCGGCTCGCCCCTGGCGGGTCTGGGCAGAGCCCAGGCTTACTCCGACTCCGCCGCCGGCAGCGCGACCGCCTTCGATCCCGGCGGCGGCGGCACCCATGGCCGGGTGCCGCGCCAGGTGCGGTCGGAGATCACCTGCACGCCGTCCGCGCTGAGCCAGGCGGCCTGGGCGCCATCGTGCCAGACGGTGAAGCGGTCGATGTGCGGCTCCTGGTCGCAGGCGCCGTGCAGGGGCTCGGCGGAGACCAGCAGGGAGGCGCCGCAGCGCGGGCGGGTGGCGGGGCGGGCCAGGGCGATGCTCGTGGCGCCGCGGGTCAGGGTGCATTCGTCGGGGTCGCAGTGCAGGCCGGGGGCGGGGTCGCCCTCGTCGGGGAGGGGCTGCGGCGGGGCGGCCCAGAGCTGGGTCCAGGCGTCGCGGTCGGCGCGGGCGCCGGAGCCGGCCTGCGTGAACACCTGGCCGGCGGCGTGGAAGGCGATCAGGCGGGCGTCGGGCGAGACCAGCAGGTCGGGGGGGCGGGACAGCAGCGGGGACGCCAGGCCGGCGAGCAGGATGGGGGCGCCGAGCAGGCGCAGTCGGGAGCGCCACAGGCCGAGCCAGGCGAGGCCGAGCGTGGTGATGGCCAGGCCCCAGTCGGGGATGTGGGCGACGGCGAGGGTGGCGGCGGGCCAGGACGAGACGGTGCGGGCGATCCACAGGGTGGCGCCGATGCCCCAGGCCATCGGGACCAGGGCGAGCTGCTCCAGGTGGAGCGGCATCAGGGCGAGGCCGAGCAGGCCGGCGGGCATCACCCACAGCGCGGTCAGCGGCACGGCGAGCATGTTGGCGGCGATGAAGTACAGCTGGACGTGGCCGAAGGCGGCGGCGGCGTAGGGGGCGGACGCGGTGCCGGCGAGCAGGCTGGTGAAGGCGAGCGGGACCACGTGGGTGGCGGCGCGGCGGGCGGGGCCGGGGTTGCCGTCGCCGATGCGCAGGCGCGTGAGCCAGGGGCGGGCGGCCTCGTAGCCGGCGATGAGTGCCAGGACGGCGGAGAAGCTCATGCGGAAGCTCACGCCCATGATCTCCTGCGGCTGGGCGAGGAGCAGGACGGTGGCGGCGAGCGCCAGGGCGCGCAGGGAGGCGGCGCGGCGGCCGAGCAGCAGGCCGAGCGTGACCAGGGCGGCCATCGCGAAGGAGCGCAGGATCGGCAGGTGGCCGCCGGTCAGCAGCGCGTAGCCGCCGCCGGCCGCGAGCGCGGACAGGGCGGCGAGCTGGCGGGTGGGCCAGCGCAGGGCGGCGTATTCCCACAGCGCGAGGGCGAAGCGGGTGGCGCCCATGACCAGGCCCATGACGATGCCGATGTGCAGGCCGGCAACGGCGAGCAGGTGGGCGAGGCCGGAGTCGCGGTAGGCGGCGCGGTCGGGCTCGGGGATCGCGCTGCCGGCGCCGGTGAGCATGGTGGCGGCGATGGCGCCGCGCGGGCCGGGGATGGCGGCGAGGATGCGGGCGGCGGTGCGGTCGCGCACGGACTGCCACCACTGCTGCGGGGCGCTGGGCGGCGCGCTGGCGAGGATCGCGAGCGGCGAGAGGGCGAGGCCGCTGCCGGCGGTGCCGGAGAAGAACGCCTCGCGCTGCGGGTCGCGGGCGCCGGGGAAGGACGGGGGTGCGGGGGGGCGGACGAGGGCGCGGAGGCGG
>CAXSER010000229.1:0-5356 GCA_964236315.1 uncultured Acetobacteraceae bacterium
CGCCGTCTCGCCGCCGTGCGCAGCCAGGTTCGCCGCCGCCAGCACCGCCAGCGCCGCCGCCACCCGCCGCGGCCGCCCGAGACCGCGCAGCGCCGCCAGCGCCGGCCACAGCCCCAGCGAGCACAGCATCTCCACCGCGATCGACCAGTCCGGCGGGTTCCAGTCCGTGGCGCCGTGGAACAGGAACGGCTGCAGCAGCAGCAGCGTCGGCGCCAGCCGCGACCACGGGAAGTCCGGCGCGATGAACCCGTCCCCGCCCGACTGCGCCGCCAGCACGTAGAGCGCCAGCACGCCCAGCACCGCCACGTGCAGCGGGTAGATGCGCCACGCCCGCCGCCACAGGAACGCCGCCACGCCGTCGCGCCCCAGCCCGGCGTGCGCACGGGCCAGCACGAAGCCGCTCAGCACGAAGAACAGGTCGACCGCGACCTGGCCGTGCGCCACCGCCGCCGCCAGCCAGCCCGGCGCGTCCGGCGCCAGCACCGGCGTCGCGTGCACGGCCAGCACCATCAGGGCAGCCGCGCCGCGCAGGCCGGTGAGGGAAGGAAGGTCGAGGCTCCGCCTCGAGCTCCGCCAAAGGCTCGCCTTTGGAATCCCATACTTAGGTATAGGGTTTCCAAAGGGCTTGGCCCTTTGGCGGGTTCGGGCAGAGCCCGACCTTGCTTCCCCGCCGCTCAATCCGCCCGCGTGCCCGGTGTCGACGGGGCGTGCCGCTCCACGAGGTACAGCGGCCGCCGCTTGGTCTCGTTGAACACCCGCCCGAGGTACTCCCCGATCACGCCGAGCGTCATCAGCTGCGCCCCGCCGAGGAACAGCACCACCGCCATCAGGCTCGGGTAGCCTGGCACGGGGTTGCCGAACAGGATCGTGCGCACGATCAGCTGCCCGCCGAACAAGACCGCGAACACCGCCACCGCCAGCCCGAGGTAGGTCGCGACCTTGAGCGGCACCACCGTGAAGCCGGTGATCCCCTCCAGGGCGAGGTTCCACAGCCGCCAGTACGACCACGACGACGTGCCCGCGTGCCGCGCCGCCCTGTCGTACGACACCGCGACCGACGGGTAGCCGACCCAGGCGAACAGGCCCTTCATGAAGCGGTGGTGCTCGCGCAGCCGCAGCAGCGCGTCCACCGCGCGCCGGCTCATCAGGCGGAAGTCGCCGGCGTCGCGCGGCAGCTTCACCCCGCCGACGCGCTGCATCAGACGGTAGAAGCCGTCCGCGGTGGCGCGCTTGAGCCAGGTCTCGCCCTCGCGCACCCGGCGCTGCGCGTACACCATGTCGAAGCCCGCGCGCCACGCCTCGACCAGGCGCGGGATCACCTCGGGCGGGTCCTGCAGGTCGGCGTCGATCACCACCACCGCCTCGCCCGTCGCATGGTCCAGGCCGGCGGTCAGCGCGATCTCCTTACCGAAGTTGCGCGACAGGTTGACCAGCGCGACCCGCGGGTCCGCGACCCGCAGCGCCTCCATGCGGGCCAGCGTGGCGTCCGCGCTGCCGTCGTTGACGTACACGACCTCCCAGGACGCGCCCAGGCCGTCCATCACCGCGCGCAGCCGGGCGTGGAACTCGCCCAGGCCTTCCGCCTCGTTGAAGCAGGGGACCACGACGGAGAACACCGGGGGCGTCAAGGAAGCAAGGCCAGAGGCTCTGCCTCTGGACTCCGCCAAAGGCTCGCCTCTGGAATCCAATACTTGAGTAGGGGGATCAAAGGGTCCTCGGACCCTTTGCGGGTTCGGGCAGGGCCCGACCTTGCTGCCTTCACGCGCGCTTCTCCCACCCGCGCTCCCCCTGCTGCCAGTAGGTCAGCACGTGCCCCGCCGCCTTCGCCTCCCCCCAGCGCACCCGCGCGGCCGCCACCGCGCCCTCGTCCGCACCGTCGAACAGGTCGAACACCCGCTCGAACTCGCCCAGCCGCGCGGATCGCGCCGAGTCCAGCAGGAACAGGTAGCGCGCCCCGTTCGGCGCCTCGTCGCGCTCGGTGAGCCAGATCGGCTGCAGCGACGCATCGCCCGCCAGCCCCGCGCCCTTCGCCGTGCCGTGCGGCAGCCAGTCCGGGTCCGCCGACAGCCACAGCGCGTCGTCCATCGCCGCCACCCGCGCCGCGTCGCCGCACAACACCACCGCCCGCTCGCCGGCGGCCAGCGTGCGGCCGAGCAGCAGCGGCAGCGCACGGTCGGCGCCGGTCCTGGTCAAATGGTAGAAGCCGATCGCCGTCACCGCGCGCTCCGAAGCAAGGAAGGCCAGAGGCTCTGCCTCTGGACTCCGCCAAAGGCTCGCCTTTGGAATCCACTACTCAAGGAGAGGGTTTCCAAAGGGCTCGGCCCTTTGGCGGGTCCAGGGCAGAGCCCTGGCCTCGCCTCCCTCAGCCCTCGTAGTGCTCCGCCACCAGCCGGTCGAGCAGCCGCACCCCGAACGCCGTCGCCCCCTTGGGCACGCACGCCGCGTCCTTGCTGCTCCACGCGGTGCCGGCGATGTCGAGGTGCGCCCACTTCGTCGTGCCCACGAACCGCGCCAGGAACTGCGCCGCCGTGATCCCGCCGCCGGGACGCCCGCCGATCTGCTTCATGTCGGCGATGTCGGAGCGGATCAGCCGGTCGTAGCTGTCGTGCAGCGGCATCCGCCACAGCCGCTCGCCGGTCTCGGTGCCCGCGCCCAGCAGCGCGCCCGCCAGCGCGTCGTCGTTGCTGAACAGCCCGGCGTGCTCGTGGCCCAGCGCCACCACCATCGCCCCGGTCAGCGTCGCGAGATCGACCATGATGCGCGGCTCGTAGGTCTTGGCCGTCCACCACAGCACGTCGGCCAGCACCATGCGGCCCTCCGCGTCGGTGTTGAGCACCTCGATCGTCTGGCCCGACGCCGAGCGCACCACGTCGCCCGGACGGTACGCCGTGGACGAGGGCATGTTCTCCACCAGGCCCACGACGCCGACCGCGTCCACCTTGGCGCGGCGGCCGGCCAGCGCCGCCATCAGGCCCACGACGGTGCCGGCGCCGGCCATGTCCCACTTCATGTCCTCCATGCCGGCCGACGCCTTGATGGAGATGCCGCCGGTGTCGAAGGTCACGCCCTTGCCGACGAACGCCACCGGCTTCTCGGTGCTGTCGGCGGACGTGCCCTTCCAGCGCATCACCACCATGCGCGGCGGCTGCGCGCTGCCCTGCGACACCGCGAGCATGGCGCCGAAGCCGAGGCGCTCCAGCTCCTCCTGCCCGTGCACCTCGACCAGCAGGCCCAGCTCGCGCAGCGCCTCGATTCGGCGCGCGAACTCCGGCGGCGTGAGGATGTTGGCGGGCTCGCTGACCAGCTCGCGCGTGACGAACACGCCCTCGGCGACGGCGCGCGCCGCGGCGTCGGCCTCGGCGCAGGCGGCGGGATCGGCGGCCAGCACGGTGAGGCGCTCCAGGCGCGGGCGGTCCTCCGCCTTCTCGCGCGTGCGATAGCGGTCGAAGCGCCACAGCCGCAGACGCGCGCCCAGCGCCGCCGCCACCGCCTCGGCAGGCGACAGCCCGTCGGCCACCAGCGCCGCCGCGGTGTCGCGCGCCAGCGCCGCGATCGCCGTGCCGCCGGCCTCCTCCAGGCCGCGCCGCGTCCGCTCCGCCTTCGGCCCCAGCCCGACCAGCACCACCCGGGTCAGCCCCGCGCCGGGCGCCAGCACCACGCAGGACTGCCCGGCCCGGCCGCGGAACTCGGCGGCGGCGGCGGCACGGGTGAGCGCGCCGCCGGTCGCCTCGTCAGCCTGGGCGCGCAGGCCTTCGGGTTCCTCGCCCTCTGCCACCAGGAAGGCGAGCGCGCCGCCGGCGGGGAGTGCGGCCAGGTCGTAGTCGATCTCGAGCATGCGGGGACGGACCTTCGGTGCGTGGCGCGCTGGCGCCGGAGCGGGAGCGCGGAGCCTAGCAAGCGCCGGACCGCGCCGGTAGGCGCCGGTGCCGTGCCGCGCGAGGGCCCGGTCCGACACCCCTTCCACGCCCGGTTCGACGCGGGCGAGCCGGCGGGCGCTGCGCCTTGCCTCGCGCCGCCGCGCGTCGGATGGTGGCGCAATGGACGACACCGCGCTGCTCTCCCTCGCCGCCGACCTGGCCCACCGCGCCGCCGGGCTCATCCTGTCGATCCGCGCGCGCGGCTTCGCCACCGAGACCAAGTCCGACGCCTCGCCGGTGACGGAGGCCGACCACGCCTCGGAGGCGCTGATCCTGGCCGGGCTGCGCGCCGCGACCCCGGGCATTCCCGTCGTCGCCGAGGAGGAGATCGCGGCGGGCCACGACCCGCAGTATGGCGCGGAGTTCTGGCTGGTCGACCCGATCGACGGCACCCGCGAGTTCGCCGCCATGCGCGAGGACTTCACCGTCAACATCGGCCTGGTGCGCGACGGCCGCGTTGTGCTCGGCGTGGTCGGGTTGCCCGCGCACGGCGAGATGTTCGGCGGCATCGTCGGGCGCGGCGCGTGGAAGCGCAACGGCGCCGGCGAGCGCGCGATCCGGGTGCGGCCGGTGCCCGCGGCCGGCCTGGACGTGCTGGCGTCGCGCCACTACGCGGGCGACCCGCGGCTCGACGCGTTCCTCGCCGGACGGCCGGTGGCGTCGGTGCGCAACATCGGCTCGGCGGTGAAGTTCGTGCGCGTGGCCGAGGGCGCCGCGGACCTCTACCCGCGGCTGGGGCGCACGATGGAGTGGGACACGGCGGCGCCGCAGGCGGTGCTGGAGGCGGCCGGCGGGCACGTGCGGACCATGGACGGGGCGACGCTGCTCTACGGCAAGCCGGGGTGGGAGAACCCGCACTTCCTGTGCACCGGGGCCTGACGGACGCGGGGTTGGGCTCTGCCCGGACCCGCCAGGCGAAGGTGGCCGAAGGTTCCGGCGACCCGCCTGGATCGTCGGAAGGGCCACCGGAGGGAGCCGCCCCTGGCCCGGACTTGCTCAGGTATTGGATTCCAAAGGCGAGCCTCTGGCGGAGTCCAGAGGCAGAGCCTCCGGCCTTGCTCCCTTGCTGACCTCCTCCCTTACCGACCCTCTCGAGGCCGCGCGCCTGCTCCGCGAGGGCCGCCTGGTCGCGTTCCCGACCGAGACCGTCTACGGCCTCGGCGCCGACGCCACCCGCGACCGCGCCGTCGCCGCGATCTTCGACGCCAAGGGCCGGCCGCACTTCAACCCCCTGATCTGCCACTACCCCGAAGCGGCCGCCGCCTTCGCGCATGTCGAGTCGGGCGCCGTGGCGCGGCGCCTGGCCGAGGCGTTCTGGCCCGGGCCGCTGACGCTGGTGCTGCCGCGGCGGGTGACGTGCCCGGTGGCGCTGCTGGCCGGGGCGGGGCTGGACACGCTGGCGGTGCGGGTGCCCGCGCACCCGGTGGCGCTGGCGCTTC
>CAXSER010000230.1:0-5107 GCA_964236315.1 uncultured Acetobacteraceae bacterium
GCGGCATCAAGCCGATCGTCGTCGTCAACAAGGTCGACCGCCAGGACGCGCGCCCCGACGAGGTGCACACCGAGATGTTCGACCTGTTCGCGGCACTCGGCGCGACCGACGAGCAGCTCGACTTCCCGATGCTCTACGCCTCCGGCCGCAACGGCTGGGCCGACACCACGCTCGACGGTCCGCGCAAGGACCTCTCGCCGATGTTCGACCTGGTGATGAGCCACGTCCCCCCGACCCGCCTGGACAAGGAGGCGCCGTTCGCGATGGTCGCCTCCATCCTCGACTACGACAACTTCCTCGGCCGCGTGCTGACCGGCCGCGTCGAGCAGGGCCGCGCCAAGCTGAACATGCCCGTCAAGGTCATGCGCCAGGACGGCACCGTGGTCGAGACGGGACGCCTGACCAAGCTGATGAGCTTCCGCGGCCTGGAGCGCGTCACCGTCGAGGAGGTCGAGGCGGGCGACATCGTCGCCGTCGCCGGCCTGACCGACAGCACCATCCCCGACACCATCGGCGCGCCCGAGATGACCGCGCCGCTGCACGCCATCCCGGTCGACCCGCCCACGCTGTCGATGACATTCCGCGTCAACGACGGCCCGCTCGGCGGCCGCGAGGGCAAGAAGGTGACGTCGCGCCAGATCCGCGACCGCCTGTTCCGCGAGGTCGAGGGCAACGTCGCCATCAAGATCACCGAGAGCCAGGAGAGCGAGGCGTTCGAGGTCGCCGGCCGCGGCGAGCTCCAGCTCGGCGTGCTGATCGAGACAATGCGTCGCGAGGGCTTCGAGCTGACCATCGGCCGTCCCCGCGTGCTGACCCGCATCAACGAGGAGACCGGCGAGCGCGAGGAGCCGATGGAGGAGGTCCTCGTCGACGTGGACGAGCCCTACTCCGGCGTCGTCGTCGAGAAGATGAGCCGCCGCAAGGGCGTCATGCAGGACATGCGCCCGTCCGGCGGCGGCAAGGTCCGCCTGACCTTCCGCATCCCCGCCCGCGGCCTGATCGGCTACCACGGCGAGTTCCTCACCGACACCCGCGGCACCGGCATCATGAACCGCATCTTCGACGGCTACGCCCCCTGGGTCGGCCCGATGGAGGGCCGTCGCAACGGCTCGCTGATCTCGTCGGAGCCCGGCGAGGCCGTGCAGTACGCCCTGTGGTACCTGCAGGAGCGCGGCACCCTCTTCGTCGATCCCGGCGACAAGGTGTACGTGGGCCTGATCCTGGGCGAGCACTCGCGCGAGAGCGACCTCGACGTGAACCCGATCAAGGAGAAGAAGCTCACCAACGTCCGCGCCTCGGGCAAGGACGAGGCGATGCTGCTGATCCCGCCGCGCCGCATGAGCCTGGAGCAGGCGATCGCCTACATCGAGGACGACGAGCTGGTCGAGGTCACGCCCAGCGCCGTCCGCCTGCGCAAGCGCTACCTCGACCCGAGCGAGCGCAAGCGCAACGAGAAGAAGTCGGACAGCCAGGCCGCCTGAGCCTGGCCGTGGCGAGGGAAGGCCAGAGGCTCCGCCTCTGGACTCCGCTCAAGGCATCGCCTTGAGAATCCTATACTTGAGCAAGGCCGGTCCAGGGGCGGCTCGCCCCTGGCGGGTCCGGGCAGAGCCCGGCCTTCCTTGCTGAGGGACCGCCGCCTCCTCCTGATGCTGGCCTACGGCTTCGCCAGCGGCCTCCCCCTCCCCCTCACCGGCCTCACCCTGCGCCAGTGGCTCAGCGAGCACGGCGTCTCTCTGGGCGCCATCGGCCTGACCGCCTGGATCGGCCTCTCCTACACCCTGAAGTTCCTCTGGGCCCCGCTGCTCGACCAGCTCCGCCCGCCCCCCGGCCTGCGCCGCCTCGGCCGCCGCCGCGGCTGGCTCGCCGCGATCCAGGCCGCGCTCGCCGCCGCCCTCCTCGCGCTGGCCTGGTCCGACCCGTCGAACGCCCCCGCCCTGGTCGCCGTCGCCGTCGTGGTGGCCTTCCTGTCCGCCAGCCAGGACATCGTGGTCGACGCCTGGCGCATCGAGACCTTCGCGCGGAACGCCCAGGGCGCCGCCATGGCCGCCTACGTCTGGGGCTACCGAATCGCGCTGCTGGTGTCCGGCGCCGGCGCCCTCGGCCTGGCCGGCCCGCTCGGCTGGCACGGCGCGCTGTCCTGCATGGCCGCGCTGTCCACGCTCGGCCTCGCCACGACCCTGCTCGCCCCCGAGCCCCGCGCCCTGCTCGCCGCCCGCGCCGACGACGTCGCCGGCCGCCTGCGCGACGCCGTGGTCACGCCGCTCCGCGAGTTCCTCGCCCGCCCGGGCGCCGCCGAGATCCTCGCCTTCGTGCTGCTGTTCAAGCTCGGCGAGGCGCTCGCCGGCCCGATGGCGATCCCGTTCTACCACGACATGGGCTTCGACCGCGCCGCCGTGGCCCGCGCCCTGTTCCTGCCCTCGCTCACCGCGAGCCTCGCGGGCTCTGCCGCCGGCGGCCTGCTGGTCGCGCGCATCGGCACCGGCCGCGCCCTGGTCCTGACCGGCTTCGCGCAGATGGCGACGCTGGGGCTCTACCTCGCCGTCGCCGCCTCCCACGGCGACGTCCGCGTGCTCTACGCCAAGGTCCTGGTGGAGGGCTTCGCCGAGGCGATGGCCGACGCCGCCTTCATCGCCTACCTCTCCGGCCTCTGCGCCCTGGCCTACACCGCGACCCAGTACGCGCTGCTGTCCTCTCTGGCCGTGGTCGGCTCGCGCACGCTGGGCGGCCTCTCCGGGTTCCTGGCGCAGGCGCTGGGCTGGGTGCCGTTCTACGCCGCCGCGGTGCTGACCGCCCTGCCCGCCATGGCGATCATGCTGCACCTGCTGCGGCGCTTCCCGGGAACGCGGGGGACGCGAGGCGCAGGCTGACGGAAGCAGGCAAGGCTGGGCGCTGCCCAGACCCGCCAGGGGCGAGCCGCCCCTGGACCGGCCTCGTTCAGGAAAGGCAATCCGAGGACCGGCCTCTGGCGGAGGCTCGACCCTGCCCGCTTCCTCTCGCCCTTCCCGCGCACCTGAATGCGAACCGACCCGCTGCCGCCTGCTGGCCTGGATGGCGCGACGCGGTCACAGTGGGGCCCCACTCGCCAGGGCGGAGGTGCCGATGTCGGACGCGAACACGGCAAGGCCGCGCCCCGGCGTGTTCCGTACGGCAGGGCGCGCATGGCGAAGTACGGGGTCGGCGATCCTGCGCATGCCGCTGGCCTTCCTGCTGAGCCTCGCGGCATACGGACTGGTGAAGTTCGCCTCGTCCCATGCCGCGGCGCTCCAGGCACAGGCAGCCGGTCAGGGTGGCCAGCCTTCCGCAGAAGGGCCGGGCGCAGCGGTGACGGTCGCGGCCGCGCTCGTGCTGTGCCTCTACGTCCTGCGGGTGTTCGCCCTGGCGCCGCTGGCGATCGCGGTCCACCGCTTCGTGCTGCTGGGTGAGCGCTCGTTGCTGATCCCGGTGACTCCGGCGGGACGGCTGCTGCGCTTCGGCGGCTGGCTGATCCTTCTCGGCCTCATGAACAGCCTGCCCGATCTGCTCCTCCCGACATCCTCCCAGGCACTGCAGCCGGCCCTGGCCAGGCTCGCCGTCGTGGTCGTGGCCACCGTCGTCGGCACGCGCCTCGTCCTGATGTTCCCGGCCATCGCGGTGCAGACGGGCGCGACGCCGCTGCCGCTGAGCTGGAACGCGACGCGCTGGCAGTTCTGGCGGATCGCCGGCACCCTGTTCGTGACGTTCCTGCCGGTGGTGGTCGCGACGGGGCTGGTCCTGCTGCCGGCAGCGCGGCTCGGCCTGGCCACGACGCGGTGGGACACGGAATGGCACGTGCTGGCCGCCATCGTCGTGGTCCTCGAGATCGCACTGGGCGCGGCCGCGGCATCCTGGCTGTTCGTCGGCTACGGCCTCGCGCCCGCGACCCCGAACCTGCCGGACTGACCGGGATACGCACGACTGCGCGGGAAGCAAGGCCAGGCCCTGCCCGGACCCGCAAAGGGCCGGGAGGCCCTTTGCTTCCATGACCTCGGTATCGTTTCCGAAGGCTCCGCCTTTGGCCGGGTCCCCGCCTTGAAGCAGGGGGCAGAGCCCGGCCTTGCGTCCTGCCGCCTACGCGACCGGCTCTGCCGGCATCTCCACCCGCGGTGCCTCGGAACGCGGCGCCTCGGCCCGCGGCGCGCTCTCGTAGCCCTCGCCGATCATCTCGATCCGCCCGGTGATCGCGCCCCCGTCCTCGACCTGCAGCCGCCGGCAGCGCGCCGTGCCCAGCACCTTGCCCGTGGCGCGCACGATCAGGTTGCCGCGCGCCGTCAGCGTGCCGTCGATGGTGCCCGCGACCTCGGCCTCCTCGACCTCGACCTCGCCGCGGAACACCCCGCCCTGCGCGATCGACAGCTCGGCCGCGTGGATCATCGTCGCCTCCACGGTGCCTTCCACGACCAGGCGCTCGGCGTCCTGCACCACGCCCTGCACGGAGATGCCGCGCCCGACCACGAGGGTGCGGCGCTCGGCCGCCTGCGGGCGGCCCGGCGGGCCGGAGCGCGCCGCGGGCATCGGCCCGGTCTGCATCGACCCGGTCTGCATCGACCCGCCGGGCTGCGCGCCGGGGGACATCGGGGACGGCGTGGTCGGCATCGGGGGACGGGCCATGCTCGGGGCCTCCTTCGGCGGGGGGGATGCGGGACGGAACGGGGGCACGCCGAGGCCGGTGTCGAACGCGCGCGACGGGCCAGGCTGCGACACGCCGGGCTGCGGCGCGCCCGACGTGTCGGGCGGCGAGGGCTCGAACAGCGCCGGGGCCGGCGTGGCGTCTTCGAGGCCGGGCGGGTGCGCCTCGGTCTCGTCAGGCTTGCGGCGTCTGAACAAGGCAGCCTCCCTTCGCGCTGAACGTTCTCCCCGGAATGCCCGGTCGGGATCAGCGTAGATTCAATGGCCTATCACCCGAAGCTCAGGTCGACAAGCGGTCCGCGACAGGTTCGCCAAGTGTTCGCCCGCGCCGCTGTCGATCCACTCGCGCAACGGTTGCACCCCCCCCCCCCCCCCCCCCCCCCCCCCCCCCCCCCCCCGGGCGGACCCGCCCCCCCCCCCCCCCCCCCCACCCCCCCCCCCCCCCCCCCCCCCCCCCCCCCCC
>CAXSER010000230.1:5117-5352 GCA_964236315.1 uncultured Acetobacteraceae bacterium
GTCGATCCACTCGCGCAACGGTTGCCCCGCCCGCCCGCCCCTCCCGCAACCGCGCCGCCACCCGTGGCAGACCGGCCACGCCCCCCCCCGCCAAACGCGGCCACGCCCCCCGGCCTCCCCGCCCGCACCGGCCTTCCCCGACCGCGGCCGCCATGCTCCCCTGCCCCCGCGCCCCGCCGGAGCCGCCATGGCCACGCACACCACCTGGACGACCCACGCCCTGACCGCCGCGATG
>CAXSER010000231.1:0-5336 GCA_964236315.1 uncultured Acetobacteraceae bacterium
GGAGGCCGGTCCAGGGGCGGCTCGCCCCTGGCGGGTCCGGGCAGAGCCCGGCCCTACTTCACGCGCCGCAGCACCTCCGAAAGCGTGCCCACGATCTCGTCGATCTGCGCCCGCGACACGATCAGCGGCGGCGACAGCGCGACCGTCTCCCCCGTGACCCGCACCAGCACGCCCGCCTCGAAGCACCCGGTCAGCACGTCGTACGCCCGCGCCCCCGGCTCGCCCTCGCGCGGCGCCAGCTCGATCCCCGCCACCAGCCCCAGCGTGCGGACGTCGACCACCGGCCCCGCCCCGCGCAGCCCGTGCACCGCGTCGGCGAAGTACGGCTCCAGCTCCGCGGCGCGTTCGAACAGCGCCTCCTCGGCGTAGACGTCGAGCGTGGCGACCGCCGCGGCCGCCGCCATGGGATGGCCGGAGTAGGTGTAGCCGTGCGCCAGCTCGATCTGCGCCTCTGCCCCGACCATGAACGCGTCGTGGATGTCCTGGCGCACGATCACGGCGCCCATCGGCACCGTGCCGTTGGTGATGCCCTTGGCCACGACCACCATGTCCGGCACCACCCCGAAGCGCTGCACCGCGAACGGCGCGGCCAGGCGCCCGAAGCCGCTGATCACCTCGTCGAAGACCAGCAGGATGCCGTGGCGCGTGCAGATCTCGCGCAGCCGCTGCAGGTAGCCCAGCGGCGGCACCAGCACCCCCGTCGAGCCGGACAGCGGCTCCACGATCACCGCCGCGATGTTGCTCGCGTCGTGCAGTGCCACGATCCCCTCCAGCGCGTCCGCCCGCTCCGCGCCCCACTGCGGCTGCCCGCGGCTGAACGCGTTGCGCGCGGGGTCGTGCGTGTGCGGCAGGTGGTCGACGCCGGTCAGCAGCCCGCCGAAATGCTTGCGGTTGCCGGGGATGCCGCCGACCGAGATGCCGCCGAACCCCACGCCGTGGTAGCCGCGCTCGCGCCCGATCAGCCGCGTCCGCGTGCCCTGCCCGCGCACCCTGTGGTACGCCAGCGCGATCTTGAGCGCGGTGTCGACGCCCTCGGACCCGGAGTTGGCGAAGAACACCCGGTTGAGGTCGCCGGGAAACAGCGCCGCCACCCGCTCGGCCGCCTCGAACGCCAGCGGGTGCCCCATCTGGAACGTCGGCGCGAAATCGAGCGTCGCCACCTGGCGCTGCACGGCCTCGACGATGCGCGTGCGGCAGTGCCCGGCGTTGCAGCACCACAGCCCCGCGACCCCGTCCAGGATGCGCCGCCCGTCGTCGGCGACGTAGTGCATGTCCTTCGCCGAGACGAGCATGCGCGGCGTGCGGCGGAACTGCCGGTTCGCCGTGAACGGCATCCAGAAGCTGTCCATCCCCGGCCGCTCGTTCGAGAGACCCCCCGCATGGTCCATGCCCGCCTGGTCCATCGCCGCCTCCCGCTGCCCGCGCCCAGGCTGGGCCGTCCTCCCCCGCCCCGCAACGCCCCCTTCCGGATGCGGGTCCGGGGGCGCTCGCCCCCGGCGGGTCCCCGCTCCAGGCACAGGGCAGAGCCCTGGCCTTCCTCCCCTCCACGCCCCCCTGTATGAACGCGGCCACACCACGGGAGCCCCGCATGACCATCCAGCCCGGCGACGCCATCCCCTCCCTGACCCTGGTCGAGGCGACCCCGGACGGCCCGCGCGAGATCGCCGCCGACAGCCTGTTCGCCGGCCGCACCGTCGTGCTGTTCGGCGTCCCCGGCGCCTTCACGCCGACCTGCACCGCCCGCCACCTCCCCGGCTTCGTCGAGCACGCGGCCGCCTTCGCGGCGAAGGGCATCGACACCGTCGCCTGCCTCGCCGTCAACGACCCCTTCGTCCTCAAGGCCTGGGCCGCCGAGCAGGACCCCGCCGGCGCCGTGCGCATGATCGCCGACGGCTCGGGCACGCTGACCCGCGCCCTCGGCCTGGAGCTGGACCTCTCGCACCGCGCCATGGGCGTGCGCTGCCAGCGCTTCGTGCTCGTCGCCCGCGACGGGCGCGTCGAGCACATCGCGGTCGAGGAGACCGGCGTCTTCGAGGTCAGCCGTGCGGAGAGCGTGCTCGCGGTGCTCTGAGCGCAGGCAAGGCAAGGTCGAGGCTCCGCCTCGAGCTCCGCCAGGGGCGAGCCGCCCCTGGACCGGCCTTGATTCAGGCAGGGTTTTCCGAGGGCCTGCCCTTTGGCGAGTCCGCACGGAGCTGCCTGAAGCGTCCGGGCCGCCGGGATGGGCAGCGCAGGCGAGCCCGGCCCTGGCGCCCCCGTCACGTCACCGCCCGCCGCACCCGGAACCGCGCCTCCCGCCACGCCTCCCCCGCCATCACCCCGCGCAGCGCCTCCACCGCGTCCCACAGGTCGACGTAGCGCAGGTAGAGCGGCGTGATCCCGAACCGCAGGATGTCCGGCGCCCGCACGTCCCCCACCACGCCCCGCGCGATCAGCGCCTGCATGATCGCGTACGCCTCCGGATGCCGGAACGACACCTGGCTCCCTCGCGCCGCGCCGCCCGGCCCCGCCGTCACCAGCCCCGCCCCCGCGCACCGCTCCGCCACCAGCGTCTCCAGCAGCGCCGCCTGCCGCAGCGACTTCGCCCGCACCTCCGCCATCGGTGCCCGAAGCGCCAGCTCCACCCCCACCTCCAGCGCCGCCACTGCCAGCACCGACGGCGTCCCCACCACGCCGCGCGCGATCCCCTGCGCCGGCGCGAACCCTTGGTGGAACCCGAACGGCTCCGCGTGCCCCAGCCACCCCGTGATCGGGAACCGCGCCGCCGCCTGCAACGCCTGCGCCACGTACAGGAACGCCGGCGCCCCCGGCCCCCCGTTGAGGAACTTGTAGCCGCACCCCACCGCCAGCTCCGCCCCCGCCGCCTCCAGCCCCACCGGCACCGCCCCCGCGGAGTGCGCCAGGTCCCACAGCACCAGCGCCCCCGCCGCCCGCGCCGCCACGTTGAGCGCCGCCATGTCGTGCATCGCCCCCGTGCGGTAGTTCACGTGCGCGAGCAGCACCACCGCCACCTCCGGCCCCAGCGCCTGCGCGATCCCCCCCGGCTCCACCAGCCGCAGCGCGTGCCCCCCGCCGAGCAGCGCCACCAGCCCCTGCGCGACATACGCGACCGCCGCGAGCACCCCCCGCACCCCCGCGCTCCCCCGCCCCCCCGGCCGCAGCCCCGGCGCCCCCGCCAGCCGCTTGAACAGATTGACCGACGTGGAATCCGCCACCACGACGCTGCCCGGCGCCGCCCCCAGCAGCCGCCCGATCCTCTCCCCCACCGCCAGCGGCAGCCCGAGCCAGCCCGCGTCGTTCCACGACCCGATCAGCCCCCGCCCCCACTCCCGCTCCACCACCGCCGCCACCCGCCCTGGCGTCGCCCGCGGCAGCGCCCCCAGCGAGTTGCCGTCGAGATACACCCCCTCCGGCAGCACGAACTCGTCGCGGAACCCGGCCAGCGGGTCGTCGCGGTCCAGCAGCTCCAGGTCGGCGCGGGTGATCGGCATCGGCGTTCCTCCGGGAAGAAAGCAGGGCCGGGCTCTCCCTCCGCTGCCATTCCAACGATCCAAGCGGATCGTCGGAACCTTTGGCAGCTACGCCCGGACCCGCCAGGGCGAGCCGCCCCTGGACCGGCTCTACTTAGGAAAGCCGGTCCAGGGCGGCTCGCCCTGGCGGAGTTCGAGGCGGAGCCTCAACCTTGCTTCCTCACTCCACGACCACCTCGCGCACCCGTGTCGTGAGCGCCACCGCCGGCACCAGCGTCGCCAGCGCCAGGGTCGTGGCCGTGATCGCGAACACCGCCCAGAACGTCAGGTGCAGCGCCTGCCCCAGCGCCGCGCGCACCGCGACCTCGCCCGCGACCGCCCCGGTGCCGTCGAGCAGGGTGCGCACGCTGTCGAAGCCGATCGCCTGGTGCGCCAGACCGAGGTTCAGCACGCCGCCGAGCACGGTGGCGCCCAGCGTGCTGCCCAGGTTGCGCGAGAAGATGTTGGACGCCGTCGCCGCGCCCCGCTCCGCCCAGCCGACGCTGTCCTGCACGATCACGATCGCCGCCGTGCTCAGGAACCCCATGCCCAGCCCGATCACCAGCGAGCCCGCCCCCGCCAGCACCGGCGAGCTGCCCGGGGCAAGCGCCACGAACGCCAGCGCCCCGGTCGGCAGCAGCGCCGCGCCGAACAGCAGCGTCGTGCGCAGCCCGAACCGCGCGAAGTTGCGCGCCGCCACGGTGGAGCCCACCGGCCACCCCGCCACCATCACCGTGAGCGCGAAGCCCGCCACCAGCGCGGAGCGGTGCAGCACGCCCTGCACGTACATCGGCAGGAACGCGGTGAGCCCGATGATCGCCATGCCGCTCAAAAGCGTGGCCGCGTTGCAGGTGGCGATCGGCCGGCGCGCCCACAGCGCGAACGCCAGCATCGGATCGTGCGCGCGCCTCTCCTGCACCACGAACAGCGCGGCGCTCAGCGCGAACAGCCCCAGCGCCGGCACCAGCGCGCCGCCGCCATGTCCCGCGCTGCCATGTCCCGTGCCCTGGGCGCCCAGCGCGGTGAGCGCCACCATCAGCGACGCGATCGCCGCGGTGAACAGCGCCGCGCCCAGCACGTCCACGCGATGCTGCTGTCGCGCCACCTCCTCGTGCAGGAACGCGGAGAATCCCGCGAACGCGACGAGGCCCACCGGCACGTTGATCCAGAAGATCCACGACCAGCTCAGGTGGCGGATGATCAGCCCGCCCGCCAGCGGCCCGAGCACGGAGGAGATGCCCCACACGCTGGCCAGCCACCCCTGGATGCGCCCGCGCTCGTGCACCGAGTACAGGTCGCCCACCACCGTCAGGCTGACCGGCTGGATCGCGCCCGCGCCCACCCCCTGCACCAGGCGGAACGCGATCAGCGACGGCATCGACCACGCCATCCCGCACAGCACCGAGCCCACGAGGAAGATCACGATCCCCACGAGCAGCACCGGCTTGCGCCCGTACAGGTCGGCGAGCTTGCCGAACACCACGGTCGTCGCCGTCTGCGTCAGCAGGAACGAGGAGAACACCCACGCATACAGGTGCAGGTCGCCGAGCTGGCCGGCGATCTGCGGCATGGCGGTGGACACGATGGTGGCCTCGATCGCGATCATGAACATCGCGGCCATGACGGAGGCCAGCACCAGGGGGCGGCGGAGCGTCGGGGGACTGGACATGGCCGCCTGACTAGGCGCTTTGCCGGCCGGCGGGAACAGGGCAGCAAGCAAGGCTGGGCCCTGCCCAGACCCGCCAGAGGCCGGGCCTCTGGACTGCCTCCCTTAGGAGAAGGCGATCCAAGGGCCCAGCCCTTGGCGGAGTTCGAGGCAGAGCCTCGACC
>CAXSER010000232.1:0-5323 GCA_964236315.1 uncultured Acetobacteraceae bacterium
CGACGCCCGCCATGGCGCTCGCCCCTGCCGCGCTCCCGGCAGGGGGCAGCCGCGTCACGCTGCGCCTGCCCGATCCCGCGAAGCTCGACGCGGCGCTGGCGGCGCTGCGCGCCATCCCGCAGTCCACGCCCGGCGAGTTCGCCGTCGCAGGCCAGCCGGACGGCCTGGTGACGCTGACCCTGCAGCCGGCGGCGCTGCGGGCCCGGGCGCGCGCGGCCGTGGAGCAGTCGATCGAGATCGTGCGCCGGCGCATCGACGGCTCGGGCGTCGCCGACCCGCAGATCACGCGCCAGGGCGAGGACAGGATCGTGGTCGAGCTGCCGGGCGTGACCGACCCCAACCGCATCCGCGACCTGCTCGGGCAGACGGCGAAGATGAGCTTCCGGCTCGTCGACGAGAAGGCGAACCCGGCGGCGCCGCCGCCCGGCGAGGACAGCCTGCCGATGGCCGACGGGCCGAACAACGGGCCGTCCGGCACGCGCATCGTGGTCAGCCGGCATGCCGACGTGGACGGCGCCTCGCTGACCAACGCGACGCCCGCGCAGGACTCCCAGACCGGGCAGTGGGAGGTCAACTTCGTGCTCGACAGCGCAGGCGGGCGGAAGTTCGCCGACGTCACGCGCGCCAACCTCGGGCACCGCTTCGCGATCGTGCTCGACAACAAGGTGATCAGCGCCCCGGTCATCCAGGGCGTGATCCCCGGCGGCTCCGGGCGCATCAGCGGCAGCTTCAACCCGCAGACCGCGACCGACCTGGCCCTGCTGCTGCGTGCGGGCGCGCTGCCGGCACCGCTCGCGGTGATGGAGAGCCGCAGCGTCGGGCCGGAGCTGGGGGCGGATTCGATCCGCGCGGGGGCGCTGTCGCTGCTGGTCGGGCTGCTGCTGGTGGTCGGCTTCATGGGGACGTTCTACGGGCTGTTCGGGTGGCTCGCGAACATCGCGCTGGTGGCGAACCTGGTGCTGATGGTGGCGATCCTGTCGCTGTTCGGCGCGACGCTGACTCTGCCGGGCATGGCGGGCATCCTGCTCACGCTGGGCATGGCGGTGGACGCCAACATCCTGATCAACGAGCGCATCCGCGAGGAGGCCAAGGCCGGCCGCACGCCGGCCAACGCCATGGAGGCGGGGTTCCGGCGGGCCTATTCCACCATCATCGACAGCAACGTCACGGCGCTGCTGGCCCACGTCATGCTGTTCGTGTTCGGCACCGGGCCGGTGCGCGGGTTCGCGCTGACGATCACGGTGGGGATCGTGACGACGCTGTTCACGGCGACCGTGCTGGCGCGGCTGCTGATGGTGAAGTGGTATGCGCGCCGGCGGCCGGCGCTGCTGCCGGTGTAGCAAGATAGGCCAGGGGCTCTGCCCCTGGACCCCGCCAAGGGAAGCCCCTTGGATGGCTTTCCTTGAGTAAGTGCCGGTCCAGGGGCGGCTCGCCCCTGGCGGGTCCGGGCAGAGCCCGGCCTTGCTTCCTTCCTCCGGAGTGCCCTGCCGATGTTCACCCGCCCCCTGTTCCGCTTCGTGCGCGACGGCACGACGATCAAGTTCATGCGCGGCCGCTTCCTGGGGCTGGCGACGTCGGCGGTGCTGTCGCTGGCCTCGGTGGGGCTGTTCCTCTACCCGGGTCTGAACCTGGGGATCGACTTCAAGGGCGGCGTGGTGATCGAGGCGCGCACGCCGGGGGCTGCGGACTTCACGAAGCTCAGGGCGGCGCTGGCGGCGCAGGGGGTGCCGGCGGCGGGGCTGCAGCGGTTCGGGGCGGACGACGACGTGCTGCTGCGGCTGGACGCGCAGCCTACGGACGCCGCGAACCAGGCGGAGACGGCGAAGGTGCGCGCCGCGCTGGAGCAGGCGGCGCCGGGGACGACGGTGCTGCGGGCGGACGCGGTGGGGGCGTCGGTGTCGGACGAGCTGTTCCGCAACGGGCTGCTGGCGCTGGGCATCAGCCTGCTGATGATCATGGCCTACATCTGGATCCGCTTCGAGTGGCAGTTCGCCGTCGGCGCGGTGCTGACCCTGGTGCTCGACGTGACCAAGACGATCGGCTTCCTGGCGGTCACGCGCATCGAGTTCGACCTGGTGATGGTGGCCGCGATCCTGACGGTGATCGGCTACTCCACGAACGACAAGGTCGTGGTGTACGACCGGATGCGGGAGAACCTGCGCAAGTACAGGACCATGGGGCTGCGCGAGCTGATCGACCTGTCGATCAACGAGACGCTGAACCGCACGCTGGCGACCTCGTCGACGGTGTTCCTCGCAGCCCTGCCGCTGGCGCTGTTCGGGGGGGCGACGCTGTCTGGGTTCGCGTGGGTGATGCTGTTCGGCATCGTGGTGGGCACGTCCAGCTCGATCTTCATCGCGGCGCCGATCCTGCTGCTGCTCGGCGAGCGCAGCCTGCGGCGCGACGTCCGCGCGGACAAGGCGGGGCGAAAGACGGGGACGGCGACCGGCTCGCAGCGCTGACGCCGGGCATCCGGTCCCGGGGCTCACGCGGCGCGGGGCGCGCCCGGACCGGGAGCCGCGCTGCTGCCCGGTTCCCGCGTCGTCCGGTTCCCGCGTTATCAGGCCGCCGCGCCGTGCGGCCCGCGGGTCAGGTGTCGATGGCGGCCTTGTTCCGGCGCCCGAGGTCCACGAAGCCGGCCTTGATCCGGGCCAGCTCGTCGGCGTCGATCTCCTCCAGGTTCAGCAGCGCCAGGCGCGCGTCCTTCGTCACCCGGATCAGCTCGTCCACCTTGACCTGCAGCGCGTCGGTGTCGCGGTTCTGGGTGTTCTGGATCAGGAACACCATCAGGAAGGTGACGATCGTGGTGCTCGTGTTGATGACGAGCTGCCAGGTGTCGCTGTAGCCGAACACCGGCCCGCTCACCCCCCAGGCCACCACCAGCAGGGTCGCGACCACGAAGGTCAGCGGCCGCCCGGCACCGCGCGCCACGGCCTGGGCCAGCTTGTCGAAGTTCATCGCGGCGCACCTCCCGATCCTGCAGCCCAAACAGCCGGGGAGGCTCGCGGTTCGCCGCACTCCCGAGGGCCGCGCGCAGGCCCCGCCCCGGTGCCCGTGTCCTGCCAAGACCTGCGGGCGGAGGTGATGTATGAGGAGGCCTTGCCGGCCCGTGGCCGCCACGGAAGGGGAACCCGCATGTCCGAGATGACCGCCACCATCGTCGACGCCCTCTACCGCGGCATCCTCGGCCGCGCCCCGGAGCCGGAGGCCCTGAAGGGCAGCTGCGAGTGGCTCGACCGCCACGGCGTCGCCGGCTCCCTCGCCGGGCTGGTGGAGGGCTTCGTCGCCTCCGACGAGTTCCGCCAGCGCGTCAGCGCCACCGGCCTCCTCGACGAGCTGCCCCCGCCGCACTGGCCCGACCGGCCGGCGTACCGCCACGTCGTCAGCCTCGGCTCCAACTGCTACGCCAGCCAGCTGCTCAAGGCCCGCAAGCTCAAGCGCTGGTCCGCGCCGTTCGACTGGGTGTTCTCCACCCCCGCCATGGTCGAGCACTGCCTGCGCGACGACTTCGCCACGCTGCTCGACCGCAGCCTGCTGGAGGCGCTGCCGGAACGGCCGGGGGCGGTCGGGCTGGAGCTGAGCGAGCACGCCTTCTACCGCGACCGCTTCGACGTGCCCCGCATGTTCAACCACCACGACATGACCACCGACGCCGACTACGGCTACCTCGTGCGCTGCGTCGAGCGGCTGCGCGGCGTGCTGCGCGGCGGCGAGCCGACCCTGTGCCTCCTGGTGGCGCGCGACCGGCCCGACACCGCGGCCGGCGTGGCCAGCCTGAGCGACGCCCTGCGCGACCTGGCACCCCGCGCCGACCTGGTCGCGGTGCTGGTCGCCGAGCCCGCGACCGGCGCGCTCAGCTTCGGCATGCAGGCGGTCCACGAGGGCGAGGGCCGGCTGACGCTGCGCTTCACCCCCACGTCGAGGATGCACCCGCTGTCGTTCGACAACCCGTTCGACGACATGCTGATGCACCACCTCGTCCGCTCGTTCCGATTCGACCTCGACGGGGGCTGAGGCGGAGGAAGGCAGCAGGGTTGAGGCTCTGCCTCAAACTCCGCCAAAGGCGGGGCCTTCGGAATGCCGTCCTGAAAGGGTCCGGAGTCCCGGGCGTTCGGCGGGGAGGCGTCTGGAGGCTCGTCCGGGGCGTCGGGGCCGGGGTCAGGCGGGCCGTCCCGTCCGCGACGTCTGCCACAGACGGTGCGCCCGGCGGCAGACCTCGCCCCAGGCGGACATCGATCCGTCGGACCAGCCGCGCAGCAGGCCGTCGCCCGCCCACTCGACGTCGCCCGCGGCGTGCCCGCCCCCGGGGGCGCCCACCCAGAGCAGGGTGACGGGGCCGTGCCGGCGCAGCGCGGCCAGCAGCCGACCGACCGTCGCCGCATCGCCCGGTCCGTCCTCGTCGCACAGCACGAGGATCCTCCCGCCGCCCGCCAGCACCTCGTGGAACCGGCGCGCCAGCCAGGGCAGCCGCGCCAGCGCCTGGCGCTCCAGCGCCGCGCCGTCCACCTGGCCCTCGCGCAGGCCGGTGTGCCACGCGAAGCCGTGCACCTGGTCCACCAGCGCGTAGGCGCGGGCGTCGGGGTCGAGCACGAGCGAGGCCCGCGCGCCGAACGCGCCGGCGTCGGGATCGGCCTCCAGCACCGAGAGCAGCGCGTCGGTCGGCGTGCGGCCGAAGCGGAACAGGCCCAGCGGCTCCGCGCCATAGTGCCGCTGCACCAGGCCCAGCGTGCAGCCCGGCCCGAGGCTCTCGAAGTCGAGCACAAGCCGGTGCATCCCGGTCCCGCCGCCGTCCCGGTCTTCGTCCCCGGCCCTGCCCGCGTCCCCGGCCCTGCCCGCGTCCCCGTCGCTGGCCTTGTCCCCGCCCTCGTCCCCGCCCGGCTGCGCGGCGGCGGCCGCGTCCTGCGCCGCCGCGGGCGCCGCCGAGGGCCGGTCGGTCAGCAGCGACAGCCGCAGGCTGCGGGCGTGCAGCGAGAGCACCCGGCGGTCGCTGCTCCCCGCCTCGGACGGCGACCAGCCGTCGGGGTGGGACAGGGTGATCACGCACTGCGGCGGGTCGCGCAGCGCCGGCCACGGCACCCAGCACTGCACCAGGGCGTCGCCGCGCAGCACCTGGGTGCCCACGCCCGCGCCGTTCACCGCCACAGACAGCCGCTGGAACGCGCGCTGCGGCACCTGCAGGCTGCCCAGCGCCAGCTCCAGCAGGTAGTCGCCCGGCCGCTCCGGGCGCGGCACGACCAGCGTGCTCGCCGCGTCCACCATCCACACGCCGTCGGGCTCGTCCGTCGACCAGCCCTCGCCCTGGCAGGCGGCGGCGTTGCCGGCA
>CAXSER010000233.1:0-5302 GCA_964236315.1 uncultured Acetobacteraceae bacterium
CAAGGCTGGGCTCTGCCCAGACCCGCCAGGGGCGAGCCGCCCCTGGACCGGCTTCTCTTAGGTAGCCGTTTCCAAAGGCGAGCCTTTGGCGGAGTTTGAGGCAGAGCCTCAACCTTGCCTGCCGCACCCGCTCCACGAAGCCGTCGCCTCACGCCGGCGCCCCGCCGGGCACGCCGAGCGCGCCCATGAACTCGTCCATGCGGAACTCCGACACCAGCATGCGCAGCCGCCCGACGTAGGCGGCCGCGTCCGGGCTCTGCGCCTCCAGCAGGTCGAGGCGCGCGTGGATGCCGCGCACGTAGCCGATCGCGCCGAGCTGGCGCAGCTCGTCGAGCTGGCCCGGCGTCAGCGCCGCCGAGCTCGGCGCCGGCGCCTGGTCCGCGGCCGCCACGGAGCGCCACGTCACCCCGACCAGCTGCCCGATGCGCTCCAGCACCGCGTCGAGCGACACCGGCTTGGTCAGGATGCCGTCGTGGTCTGCGTCCACCCCGGCCTGCTGGCGCAGGTCGCCGGCGTTGGCGGAGACGACCAGGATCGGCGCGCGCGGCCCGGGCAGGGCGCGCAGCCGACGCGCCAGCGCCCACCCGCTCATCCCGGGCATGGCGATGTCGATCATGAACAGGTCCGGCCTCCGCGCCTCCGCCAGCCGCAGGCACGCCTCGCCGTCCGCCGCGTGGCGCAGCGTGAAGCCGAGCGGCACCAGCAGCGCGTCCAGCAGCGCGCGGTGCGCCGCGTCGTCGTCGGCCACCACGATGTCGCGCCGCGGCCCCTCGTAGCCGTCCACCCGCCGCTCCGGCGGCGCGCCGTCCTGCGCCGCCGTCCCCAGGGCCGCGCCGTGCACGGTCGCGAGCATCAGCCGCACCCGGAACCGGCTGCCGCGCCCGGGCGCGCTGTCGAGCGTGATCTCGCCGCCCATGATCTGCACCAGCAGCCGCGTCAGCGTCAGCCCGAGCCCCACCCCCTCCGTCGGCGCGCCAGGGTCCTCTATGCGCTGGAACGGCTCGAAGATGCGCTCGTGGTCGCCGTCCGCGATGCCGACGCCGGTGTCCTCGACGACGAACTCCGCCACCTCGTTGCGGTACAGCAGCCCGAGCCGCACCTGCCCGGCCGCGGTGAACTTCAGCGCGTTGGACAGCAGGTTGATCAGCACCTGGCGCAGCCGGCGCTCGTCGGTGACCACGCGCTCCGGCAGCACCTGCGGCCGGGTGAACACGAAGCCGATGCCCTTCTCCTCCGCCTGCAGCCGGAACATGCTGACGATCTGCTCCAGGAACTCGCCGAGCCGCACCTCGTCGCGGTAGACGTCGATGCGCCCCGCCTCGATCCTGGAGATGTCGAGCAGCCCCTCGATCAGCCCTGCCAGGTGCTCGCCGCTGCGCCGGATCACCCGCAGGCTGTGCCGCCTGCGCTCGGGGATCGACGGGTCGCGCTCCAGCAGCTGCGCGTAGCCGAGGATCGCGTTGAGCGGCGTGCGCAGCTCGTGGCTGATGCCCACGACGTAGCGGCTCTTGGCGACGTTGGCGGCCTCGGCCACCTCCTTGGCGCGCTGCAGCTTGGCGTCGGTGCGGGTGTGCGCCTCGATCTCGCGCAGCAGCAGCCCGGTCTGCTGGAAGCTCTCCGCCTGCGCCGCCCTGCGGCTCTCCTGCGCCAGCACCAGCAGCCAGGCGACCACCGCCGCGATCATCGCCAGCACCACGAACGCCTGCGCCAGCGCCACCGCCACCACCATGCGGTCCCCGGCGCCGGCCGTCACCGCCTGCGCGTACACGCCGAGCAGCAGCAGGCCGAGCGCCGCCAGCATCAGGCACAGCACGCCTGCGAAGCGCGCGAGCGGCCCGCTGGTCAGCCCGCTCATCCGCGCCGGCAGCAGCGCGCGCAGCGGCCCGAGCAGCTGCGCCCCGATGCGCGCGTGCGGCCGGCACATGTCCTGGCAGCGCGCGTCGAGCGCGCAGCACAGCGAGCAGATCGCCCCGCCGTACGCCGGGCACGACGCCATGTCCTCCGGCTCGAAGGCGTTCTCGCACACCACGCAGGTCAGCGACGACAGCCGCCCCCACGCCGCCCTCGGCTTGCGCGCGAGATAGAAGCGCCCCCCCGTCCCCCACGCGATCAGCGGCGCCGCCGCGAACGCCGCCGCGAACCCCAGGAACGGCGCCCCCGCCTGCGCCAGCGCCCCCAGCGCCCCCAGGTGCGCCGCCAGCGCCAGCGCCACGCCGCCCAGCATCGCGCCGACGCCGACCGGGTTGATGTCGTAGAGGTGGGCGCGCTTGAACTCGATGCCCGGCGGACTGAGCCCGAGCGGCTTGTTGACCACGAGGTCCGCGACCAGCGCCCCCACCCAGGCGGCCGCGACCGAGGAATACACCACCAGCGTGTGCTCGATCGCCCGGTACACGCCCAGCTCCATCAGCATCAGCGCGATGGCGACGTTGAACACCACCCACACGACGCGTCCGGGATGGCTGTGCGTGAGCCGCGAGAAGAAGTTCGACCAGGCGATCGAGCCGGCATAGGCGTTGGTCACGTTGATCTTGAGCTGCGAGACCACGACGAAGCAGCTCGCCAGCGCCAGCGACGCGCCCGCCGAGGGCAGCACGTAGCCGAACGCCACCCGGTACATCAGCGCGGGCTGCGCCGCGTCCGTCCACGCCACCCCCGCGTGCACCGCGAGGCACGCGAGGAACGAGCCCGCCAGCAGCTTGAGCGCCCCCGGCACGATCCACCCCGGCCCGCCGGCCAGCAGCGCCGTCCACCACACCGCGCGCCGGCTGCTCTCCCTGGGCGGCAGGAAGCGCAGGAAGTCCACCTGCTCGCCGATCTGCGCGACCAGGGAGAAGATCACGGCGCCCGCCGCCGCCACCGACCGCGCCGACAGCCCGCCCCCGTCGCTGCCGGCGAAATGCGTCCACTCCGCGACCGCCCCCGGGTTGGCGCGCAGCACGAACGCGAGCGGCAGCACGTTGAGCGCGATCCACACCGGCTGCGTGACCAGGTGCAGCCGCCCGATGAACGTCACCCCGTGCGTGACCAGCGGGACGACCACCACGGCGCACACGATGTAGCCGATCCACTCCGGCAGCCCGAGCCAGGCGTGCAGCGTCGCCGCCAGGATCACCGCCTCCAGCGCGAAGAAGATGAAGGTGAAGCTCGCGTAGATCAGCGACGTCAGCGTGGAGCCGAAATACCCGAACCCCGCGCCGCGCGTCAGCAGGTCGATGTCCACCCCGTGGCGCGCCGCGTGCACGCTGATCGGCACGCCGGTGGCGAAGATCAGCAGCGAGACCAGCAGCACCGCCACCGCCACGTTGGCGAAGCCGTGGCGCAGCGTCAGCGTGCCGCCGATCGCCTCCAGCATCAGGAACGAGATCGCGCCGAGCGCGGTGTTGGCCACGCTCGCCGCCGACCAGCGCCGCGCCGCCTTGGCGGTGAAGCGCAGCGCGTAGTCCTCCAGCGTCTGGTTCGCGACCCACTGGTTGTAGTCCCGACGCATGCGCGGGATCCGCTGCCGCGCTGCCATGATGAACCCCTGGCCCCTTCCTGCAGGACGGTTCTACGCCATCCCGCCGCGCGGGAGAAAACGCCGGGACGCGCCCGCACCTCCCGGCCTGCCCCGCGCCGTTCCGGTCCCGGGCCGACCCGCAGGGCGCGGCGGCGCCCCGCCCCGCCCGTCCCCCGCTCCGTCCCCCGTCCCGTCCGGGCGTGCCCCGGGCGAAAGCCGGCAAGACGCCCGCCGCCGCCCTGCAATGCCGCTGCCGCCGCCGCTCACGGATACGTCATTCGACGTATTCCGCTACGCAGCGACGCCGCGCCAGCATGGCACCCAGGACGCTGCACGGCGCGGCGCGGATCCGGAGTGCCATCCTTGAACGACGACGACACGACCCAGCACGGCCCCGCCGCCCGCGGCCCGTTCCGCCGCTCGCTCCTCAAGGGCATGGTCGGGCTTCCCGCCGCCGCCCTGTTCGCCCCCGCGCTGACCGGCAGCGCGCGCGCCGCCACCCTGCCCACCGCGCAGGTCAACACCTCCGGCCTTGCCGTGACCGACACCGAGGTCACCGTCGGCATCCTGCACTCCACCAGCGGCACGATGGCGCTCAGCGAGACCGGCGCCACCGAGGCCGAGAAGCTCGCCATCGCCCAGATCAACGAGTCGGGCGGCGTGCTCGGCCGCAGGATCAAGGTGATCCAGGAGGACGGCGCCTCCGACTGGCCCACCTTCGCGGAGAAGGCGCGCAAGCTGCTGCAGAACGACCACGCGGCCGCGATCTTCGGCTGCTGGACGTCGGCCTCGCGCAAGGCGGTGCTGCCGGTGATCGAGCAGTACAACGGGATGCTCTACTACCCGACCTTCTACGAGGGCCTGGAGCAGTCCAAGAACGTGATCTACACCGGCCAGGAGGCGACGCAGCAGATCCTCGCCGGCCTGGACTGGATCATCAAGGAGAAGGACGCCAAGACGTTCTTCCTGATCGGCTCGGACTACATCTGGCCGCGCACGTCCAACAAGATCGCGCGCCGCCACATCGAGGGCGTGCACAAGCTCAAGGTCGTCGACGAGCAGTACTTCCCCCTCGGCTCCACGCAGTTCAACTCCGTCATCAACAAGATCAAGCTGTACAAGCCCGACGTGATCTACACGGAGATCGTCGGCGGCTCCAACGTCGCGTTCTACAAGCAGCTCAAGGCCGCCGGCATCGACCTCTCCAAGCAGAACCTGATGACCATCTCGGTGACCGAGGACGAGATCGTCGGCATCGGCGGCGAGAACATCGCCGGCGCGTTCGCCTGCATGAAGTACTTCCAGTCCCTCGACAACGCCAACAACAAGGCCTTCGTCGCCGCCTTCAAGAAGATGTACGGCGAGGCCGCCGTGATCGGCGACGTCACCCAGGCCGCCTACCTCGGCCCCTGGCTGTGGAAGCTCACCGTGGAGAAGGCGGGCAGCTTCGACGTCGACAAGATCGCGGTCGCCTCGGGCGGCATCGTGTTCGACAAGGCGCCGGAGGGCTACGTGCGCATCCACGACACCAACCACCATCTGTGGAGCCGCACCCGCGTCGGCCGCGCCCGCACCGACGGCCAGTTCGACGTCATCTTCGAGACGCCCGAGCTGATCGAGCCCAACCCGTTCCCCAAGGGCTACCAGTAAGGCAAGGCCAGGGGCTCTGCCCCTGGACCCCGCCAAAGGCTCGCCTTTGGAAACCATCACGAAGGCTCCTTGCACGCCTCTTGCAAGGAGCCTTCCAAGTGCCGGTCCAGGGCGGCTCGCCCTGGCGGGTCCAGGGCAGCGCCCTGGCCTTGC
>CAXSER010000234.1:0-5298 GCA_964236315.1 uncultured Acetobacteraceae bacterium
TTCCAAAGGCGAGCCTTTGGCGGAGTCCAGAGGCAGAGCCTCTGGCCTTCCTTCCCTTGCCTGCCTTCCTTCCCTCGCCCCCTCACCCCAGGCACGCCGCCGCCGCGCACGCCAGCGCGTGCGTCATGTCCGCCTCGTCCGTGATCGGCAGCACGACCGCCGCCTGCACCGCCTCGCGCAGCCCGATCCCCGCCCGGACCAGCCTGGCCGCGTGCACCAGCATCCGCGTCGACGCCCCGTCCGCGAGCCCCGCGTCGCGCATCCGCCGCGTCGCCTGCCCGACCCGCACCAGCACCTCCGCCAGCCCTGCCGCCACCCCCGCCTCGCGCGCCACGATCTCGGCCTCCACCGCCGCGCCGGGGTAGTCGAACGCGATGGCGACGAACCTCTGCCGCGTGCTCTGCTTCAGCTCGCGCCCCGCGCCCCCGAACTGCGGGTTGTACGACACGACCAGCAGGAAGTCGGGGTGGGCGGCCACGGTCTCCCCGCACTTCTCCAGCGGCAGCATGCGCCGCGTGTCCGTCAGCGGGTGCAGCACGACGACGGTGTCCTGCCGCGCCTCGACCACCTCGTCGAGGTAGCAGATCGCCCCTGACCGGGCCGCGCGCGTCAGCGGCCCGTCCTGCCACACCGTCCCCTGCGCGCCGAGCAGCCAGCGCCCGGTGAGGTCGGACGCCGTCATGTCCTCGTGCGCCGCCGCCGTCACCAGTGGCCGCCCCAGCCGCCAGGCCATGTGCTCGACGAAGCGCGTCTTGCCGCACCCTGTCGGCCCCTTGAGCATGACCGGCAGCCGCCCGTGCCACGCCGCCTCGAACAGCGCCACCTCGTCGCCCACTGCCCGGTAGAACGGCTCGTCCCCCATCCGCCCACTCCTCCGGCCCTGCCGACGTGTGCCCAAGCAAAGGCAAGGCCAGAGGCTCCGCCTCCGGACTCCGCCAAAGGCTCGCCTTTGGAAACCCCCACGAAGCCCGGAGCCCCCTCCTGGCTTCCTGTCGGAGGCCGGTCCAGGGCGGCTCGCCCTGGCGGGTCCAGGGCAGGGCTCTGGCCTTCCTCCGCCCCCGGTGACTCCGCGCCCCCGCCTCGCCATATACCCGCCGCACCCCCGGAGGACGCCGGCCATGGCCTACGACTACGACCTGTTCGTGATTGGCGGCGGCTCCGGCGGCGTGCGCTGCGCCCGCATCGCCGCCGGCCACGGCGCCCGCGTGGCCATCGCCGAGGAGCGCTTCTGGGGCGGCACCTGCGTCAACGTCGGCTGCGTGCCCAAGAAGCTCATGGTCCAGGCCTCCGAGTACGGCGCGCTGGCCGAGGACTCCCGCGGCTTCGGCTGGGACGCCCGCCGCGCCCCCTTCGACTGGCCCACGCTGATCGCCAGCAAGGACCGCGAGATCGCCCGCCTGAACTCCGTCTACGTCTCCATGCTGGAGAAGGCGGGCGTCGCCGTCCACGAGGCCCGCGCCACCCTGACCGGCCCCCACAGCCTCGACGTCGGCGGCCGCCCCGTCACCGCCGAGCGCATCGTGATCGCCGTCGGCGGCCACCCCGTCCTCCCCCACGCGACGCCCGGCTGGGAGCACGGCATCGTCTCCGACCAGGCCTTCGAGCTGCCCGAGCTGCCGAGGCGCATCGTCATGGTCGGCGGCGGCTACATCGGCGTCGAGTTCGCCGGCATCTTCGCGGGCCTGGGCAGCGAGGTGCACCTCCTCTACCGCCAGCACCTCCCCCTCGGCGGCTTCGACCACGAGATCCGCGAGGCGCTCGCCGAGTCCCTCACCGCCCACGGCGTCACCCTGCACCCCACGACCACCATCGAGCGCATCGACGCCATCGGCCCGGAGCGCCGCCTCACCCTCAAGGGCGGCGCCACGCTCGACGCCGACCTGGTGTTCTTCGCCATCGGCCGCGTCCCCAACACGAGGCGCCTCGGCCTCGAGACCGCCGGCGTGGCGCTCGACGACAAGGGCGCCGTGATCGTCGACGCCCTCGCCCAGAGCAGCGCCCCCGGCGTGTTCGCCATCGGCGACGTGTCCAACACGATGAACCTGACCCCCGTCGCCATCGCCGAGGGCCACGCCCTCGCCGACCGCCTGTTCGGGCAAGGCCCGCCCCGCCGCTGGTCGTTCGACGCCATCCCCACCGCCGTGTTCAGCCAGCCCCCCATCGGCACCGTCGGCCTGTCCGAGCACGACGCGGCGAAGCGCGGCCCGGTCGACATCTACACGACCCGCTTCACCCCCATGCGCCACACCATGAGCGGCCGCCATGGCCACCGCGCCCTGCTGAAGCTCGTCGTCGACCAGGACAGCCAGCGCATCCTCGGCGCCCACATGATCGGCGACGACGCCCCGGAGATGATGCAGGGCCTCGGTATCGCGATCACCGCCGGCGCCACCAAGGCGCACTTCGACCAGACCGTCGGCATCCACCCCACCGGCGCCGAGGAATGGGTCACCATGCGCCAGCGCACCCGCGAGGCCGGCCTGCAGAAGGCGGCGGAGTAAGGCCAGGGCTCTGCCCCATGCCTGAAGCGGGGACCCGCCAGGGCGAGCCGCCCTGGACCGGCGCATGCTTCCTTCCTCATGTGTGCGGGTCCGGGGGCGCTCGCCCCCGGCGGGTCTGGGCAGAGCCCGGCCTTGCTGCCTTCACCCCAGCCCCGCGCGCATCCCCCTGGCATTCCCCCCCGGAACTGCGGATAACCCTCGGCCTTTCCGGGCGGCTGGAGTGCGCGCGATGACGACCCACGACCCACGCGACTGGACCCCCCAGGGCTGGCGCGACCACCCCGTCCAGCAGATGCCCACCTACCCCGACGCCGCAGCCCTCGCCGCCGTCGAGCAGCGCCTGCACGCCTACCCGCCGCTGGTGTTCGCCGGCGAGGCCCGCACCTTGCGCGAGCAGCTCGCGCTGGCCGCCGAGGGCCGCGCCTTCGTCCTGCAGGGCGGCGACTGCGCCGAGAGCTTCTCCCAGTACACCGGCAACGTCATCCGCGACACCTTCCGCGTCCTGCTGCAGATGGCCGTCGTCCTGACCTTCGGCGCCAAGGTCCCCGTCATCAAGCTCGGCCGCATGGGCGGCCAGTACGCCAAGCCCCGCTCGTCGGACACCGAGACCATCGCCGGCGAAACGCTGCCCAGCTACCGCGGCGACATCATCAACGGCCCGGAGTTCACCGCCGGCGACCGCATCCCCGACCCGCTGCGCATGGAGCGCGCCTACTTCCAGTCCGCCGGCACGCTGAACCTCCTGCGCGCCTTCGCCACCGGCGGCTACGCCGACCTGCACGAGGTGCACCGCTGGAACCTCGACTTCGTGGAGCGCTCCCCGCTCGCCGAGCGCTACCGCGACCTCTCGTCCCGCATCGACGAGACGCTGGGCTTCATGGCCGCGTGCGGCATGAGCGCGCTCCCCCAAGTGCGCGAGACCGCCTTCTACACCAGCCACGAGGCCCTGCTCCTGCCCTACGAGCAGGCGCTGACCCGCATCGATTCCACCACCGGCGACTGGTACTGCTGCTCGGCCCATTTCCTGTGGATCGGCGACCGCACCCGCCAGCCCGACGGCGCCCACGTCGAGTTCCTGCGCGGCGTGCGCAACCCGATCGGCCTCAAGGTCGGCCCGACCACCACGACCGACGACCTCCTGCGCCTGCTCGACATCCTCAACCCCGACGACGAGCCCGGCCGCCTCACGCTGATCAGCCGCATGGGCGCCGACAAGGTCCACGCCAGGCTCCCCCCGCTGCTGCGCGCCGTGCAGCGCGACGGCCGCCGCACCGCCTGGCTGTGCGACCCGATGCACGGCAACACCACCAGCACGCCGTCCAACGTCAAGACCCGCAGCTTCGACCGCATCCTCGCCGAGGTCCGCGGCTTCTTCGACGTCCACGCGGCGGAGGGCTCGCGCCCGGGCGGCGTGCACGTCGAGATGACCGGCCTGCCCGTGACAGAGTGCGTCGGCGGCGCCCACCGCCTCACCGAGGCCGACCTCGCCGACCGCTACGAGACCTTCTGCGACCCCCGCCTCAACGCCGAGCAGTCCCTGGAGCTCGCCTTCCTGGTCGCCGAGGAGCTGAAGTCCCGCCGCGACGCCACCCCCGGCACCCCCGACCTGGCCGCCGCCCAGTGACCACGGCGCCCGCCCCGCCCCCCGGCGGCGGGCCCGACGCTTTCCCGCCCGACGCCTCCAGCTCCGACGCCTCCACCTTCGACGTCTCCGCCCCCGACGCCCCCGCCGCTGCCCTGGAGCGCGACATCGCCGCCCGCACCGACGCCTACTTCCGCCGCACGAAGGCGATCGTCGCCCGCCACGGCGACTGCCGCGTCACCTACGCCTTCTTCCTCCGCCGCCCCGTGATCGCCGCCCCCCGCCTGATGCTCGACTGGCTCGCGACCGTCGCCGCCGCCCGCGCCACCGCCTTCGACATCGAGACCCCTCACCCCGAGGGCGCCTGGGTCGGCGCCGGCGAGCCGCTCGCCTACGTCACCGGCTCCCTCCTCCACCTCGCCGACCTCGAAACCCTGGCCCTGCAGCGGCTCGGCCCCCCCTGCGTCGCCGCCCACAACGCCTACCTGATGTGCCTCGCCCTCCCGGACGCCGCCTTCCTCGCCATGGACGCCCGCCACTGCGCCGGCGCCGACATGCAGCGCGCCATGGCCTACGCCGCCTCCGTCGGCGGCGCCGCCGCGCAACGCGAGGGCGCGCGCGGCTTCACCGGCACCGCCAACGACGCCCACGCCCACTTCTTCGGCACCCACAGCGGCGTCGGCACCATGCCCCACGCCCTGGTCGGCTACGCCGGCAGCACCGTCCGCGCCGCCGAGCTGTACCGCGACACCTTCCCCGACGAGGACCTCACCATCCTCCCCGACTACTTCGGCGCCGAGGTCACCGACACGCTGGCCGTCTGCGCCCGCTTCCCCGACCTCGCCGCCCAGGGCCGCCTCTCCGTGCGCCTCGACACCCATGGCGGCCGCTTCCTGGAGGGCCTCGACCCCGCGACCAGCTACGCCGTGCTCGAACGCCACGCCCCCGGCGCCGTGCGCCACTACCGCAGCGACGCCGAGCTGCGCGCCCTCGTCGGCACCGGCGTCTCGGCGGCCGCCATCTGGCACCTGCGCGACGCCCTGGACACCGCCGGCCACACGCGCGTGCGCATCGTCGCCTCCTCCGGCTTCGACACGGAGAAGTGCCGCGTGATGGCCGACGCCCGCGCCCCCATCGACGTCGTCGGCACCGGCAGCTTCCTCCCCGAGCGCTGGGGCGAGACCTACGCCACCGCCGACATCGTCGCCTACGACG
>CAXSER010000235.1:0-5297 GCA_964236315.1 uncultured Acetobacteraceae bacterium
GTCGGCGAGTGGGTCGGCGGGGCGGCCGTCGCGCAGGGCCTGCAGGCTGTCGCCGGCGGCGGGGCCGGCGGCGCCGTAGTCGAGGAACAGGGCGCAGCCGCCGTCGCGGGCGATGCGGCCGGCGAGGGCGGCGACCAAGCGCTGGGCGGCCTCGCCGAGCTCGACGACCGCGCCGTCGGGGGCGGCGATGCCGAGGGGGGCGGCGGGGTGCTCCTCGAAGCGGCCTTCCGTGACGTGGCGCTCCATCCAGGCGGCGCCGCGGCGCACGAGCTGGCGGATGGGCAGGGCGTCGAGGAACTCGTTGGCGAGAAGGAGCATCGGGCCGGGGGGGAGGTCCGGGATGGCGTCGTGCCAGGTGGGCGCGGCGTCGGGGAGGCGGGCGGCCTGCTCTGCGCGCAGGCGGGGGGAGGTTTCCACGAGGTGCAGGCGCAGGGCGGCGCGGAAGGCGGGGGCGACGCGGGCGAGCACGCGCAGGACGTCGGCCATCAGGGTGCCGCGGCCGGGGCCGAGCTCGACCAGCAGCACCGGGTCGGGTCGGCCGATCGCGTCCCAGGTGGCGGCGGCCCAGGCGCCGAGCAGCTCGCCGAACGCCTGGGCGATCTCGGGGGCGGTGGTGAAGTCGGAGAACGGGTCGGCGCGGACGTAGTAGGCGGCGTTGGCGCGGGCCATGAAGGCGTCGAGGCGCTCGGTGGTCGCGAGGGGTGCGGGGACCGTGGCGGGGGGGGCGGTGCCGAGGCGTGTGGCGGTGGCGGGCCCGGCGGTGGCGTCGGGGGCTGGCGCGGGGGGCGGGAGCGGCACGGGCGTGGGGAGCGGTCCGGGCGGGAGGTGCTTCTCCAGGAACAGGCTGTGGGGGTTGGGGGCGTAGGCGCCGAAGACGGCGCGCGGGGTCCAGCCGGCCTCCTGGTACAGCTCGAGGGCGCGGACGTTGCCGGGGCCGGTTTCCAGGCGCAGCACGGGCAGGCCCTCGCGGGCGGCGGCGGCCTCGACGGCCTGCAGCAGGGCACGCCCGATGCCCAGGCCGCGGGCCTCGGGCGCCACGATCAGGCGCTTGACCTCGCCGTAGCCGTCCTGGAGCAGCAGGGCCACGCAGCCCAGCGCCTCGCCGTCGCGCCGGGCGACCAGCAGGCGGGCCTGCGGGTGCGACAGGCCGGCGGCGTCGAGGGGGAAGCGGAACTCGGGCGGGTAGAGGGCGGCGGACAGGGCGTCCGAGTGGTCCAGCAGGGCGTCGACACCGGGGGAGTGCGGCGGCTCCGGCGCGATCGTCACGGGGGCGGGCGGGAGGGTCATGGGCGAGAGGAGCGCGAAGGCCGCCGGCACCGGGCGGCGGGGGTGGCGGGTGCTGGCGCGGCGGGGAAGGCTGCGGTCATGGGCGGCAGCCTAGGGGGTGGCGATCGCGTCGGGGGCGCGCAGGGCGGGGGTGGTCGCCACAGCCGGGGGACGGGTGCAGGCCCAGGCGGCGAGGGCCACGCCGGCGACGATCATCGGCAGGGAGAGGAGCTGGCCCATTGTGGCGCCCTCCCAGAGGTAGCCGAGGAAGGGGTCGGGCTGGCGGAACAGCTCGCCGACGATGCGCGCGGTGCCGTAGCCGGCGAGGAAGAGGCCGGTGAGCAGGCCGAAGCGGGCGCGGATGGCGGGGCGGGCGGCGCAGGCCCAGAGCAGGAGGAACAGCAGCAGGCCCTCCATCAGCGCCTGGTAGAGCTGGCTCGGGTGGCGCGGGACGGGGCCGGCGTTGGGGAAGATCATCGCCCAGGGCAGCCAGTCGGGGGCGGGGCGGCCCCACAGCTCGCCGTTGATGAAGTTGGCGACGCGGCCGAGGCCGAGGCCGATCGGCGTGACCACGGCGAGGCGGTCGGCGAAGCCCAGCAGCGGGATGCGCTCGCGCCAGGTGTAGAGGATCAGGGCGCAGACCACGCCGAGCATGCCGCCGTGGAAGCTCATGCCGCCCTGCCAGACGGCCAGCGCGTCGAAGGGGTGCGAGAGGTAGAGCTCGGGCTGGTAGAACAGCACGTAGCCGATGCGGCCGCCGAGGACGACGCCGAGCGTGGCCCAGGTGAGGAAGTCGTCGGTCTGCAGCCCGGTGGCGACTGCGGGGGAGCGCAGGGCGAGGCGGCGCATGACGCGCCAGCCGACCAGCAGGCTGACGATGTAGGCCAGCGCGTACCAGCGGATCTGCAGCGGGCCGAGGTGGATCAGCACCGGATCGAACTGGGGGAACATCAGCACGGGGAGCATGGGTGTCGCGGCGCCTCAGAGGTAGGGGGAAGGGGCGCGCAGGTGGTCCTGCACGTAGCGGCGGATGCCGTCCTCCAGCGGGGTGAACTGGCCCGCGTAGCCGGCGGCGCGCAGGCGGTCGGGGCTGGCCTCGGTGAAGGACTGGTACTGGCCGCGCAGGGCCTCGGGCATGTCGATGAACTCGACGGCGCGGGGGCGGTCCAGGGCGTCGCACACGGCGTGGGCGAGGTCGAGGTAGGTGCGGGCGGCGCCGGTGCCGCAGTTGAACAGGCCGGAGACGGCGGGGGTGTCGAACAGCCAGAGCATGACGTCGACCACGTCGCCGACCCAGATGAAGTCGCGCCTCTGCGCCCCGTCGGGCAGGCCAGGGTTCTCGGAGCGGAACAGGCGGGCGGGGTGGCCGGCGGCGACCTCGTCGTGCTTGACCTTCACGACCGAGATCATGCGGCCCTTGTGGTATTCGTTGGGGCCGTAGACGTTGAAGAACTTGAGGCCGGCCCATTGCGGCGGGGCGGGGGTGCCCTTCGCGAGCATGGCCGCCACGCGCAGGTCGAAGGCGTGCTTGGACCAGCCATAGAGGTTGAGCGGGCGCAGGCGGGGCAGCAGGGCGGGGTCGTCGTCGAAGCCGGCGGAGCCGTCGCCGTAGGTCGCGGCGGAGGAGGCGTAGATCAGGCGGACCTCGTTGCGGGCGCACCAGTGCCACAGGCGCAGCGGCAGTTCGACGTTGGTGCGCCAGACCAGGTCGGCGTCGGTGGCGGTGGTCTCGCTGATGGCGCCGAGATGGAAGATCGCCTCTATCCGCTCGGCGTCGTGGCCGGCGAGGAAGTCGTCGAGCCGGTCCGGGGCGACGAGGCGGGCGGGGGGGTGGCCGGCGATGTTGCGCCACTTGGCGTCCGAGCCGAGCCAGTCGACGATGGCGGTCTCGTGCCCGCGCGCCGACAGCGCCGCGTGCAGGCAGGATCCGATGAAGCCCGCGCCGCCGGTGACCACGATCATGGCGCCGCTTATACGGTCGTGGCGCGCGCCCACATAGCCCCCACCCCGGCCACGCCGGCCGCCCTCCAGGAGAGACCTGCCATGACCGACCGTCCGCGCATCTTCGACGACCTGGCGGGGCTTGCCGGGGGGGCGTTCTCCGCGCTGAGCGGGATGCGCGAGGAGATCGAGGCGGTGGTGCGCGCCAGGGTGGACGAGGTGGTGCGCAGGCTGGACCTGGTGCGGCGCGAGGAGCTGGATGCGATCGCGGAGCTGGCGGCGAACGCGCGCATGGGGCAGGAGGCGGCGGAGGGGCGGGTCGCGGCGCTGGAGGCGCGGGTGGCGGCGCTGGAGCTGGGGCGGCCGGACCCGGAGGACGTGCTGCCTGGGCTGGTGGACTAGGAAAGGAAGGCCAGGGGGCCCTGCCCCCCTGGCTTGAAGCTGGGACCCCGCCAAAGGCTCGCCTTTGCAATCCTCGACTTAAGTTTGTGCGGGTCTGGGGGCGCCTGCCCCCAGCGGGTCCAGGGCAGAGCCCTGGCCTTGATTTCTACGACGCCGCCGGTTCCGGCAGGCGCATCCAGCCCGGGACCTGCGGCGTCAGGGTGACATCCCCGCAGGTCAGGGGGCCGTGCAGCGCGTCCAGGCGGAGCAGGGCGAGGCCGAAGCCGTCGCGGCTGGAGCGCAGGGTGCCGACGTCCGTGCCGTCGCGCAGGACCGCGGTGCCGGGCGGCGGGAGGTTGCCGGTGGTCTCGACCGGGACGAGGCGGCGCTTGAGCAGGCCGCGGTAGCGGGTGCGGGCTGTCAGCTCCTGGCCCATGTAGCAGCCCTTGGTCCAGGAGATGCCGGACAGCTCGTCGAAGCCGGCCTCCAGCAGCAGGGACTTCTCGGGCTCCAGGTCGCGCGTGCCGTCGGGCAGGCCGAGGCGCAGGCGGTGGGTGTCCCAGGCGCCGTCGTCGTCGGGGGCGAGGGGCGAGGGGGCGAGGACGCGCCAGCCGGCGTCGGGCAGGCGGGGGTCGGGGGCGGCGATGGTGTCCGGGGCCTGGGGGGAGGGCTGGTTCCAGGCGGCGTGGACGGCAAGGGGGGTGGGGTCGATGGCGGCGCGGGCGCGCAGGCGGTAGCGGAGCAGGCGGCGGGCGAGGTCGGGGGCCTGGGCGGCCTCGCAGTCGAGCAGGAGGCGCTCGCCGTCGGAGAGGACGAGGAAGTCGGCGAGCCAGCGGCCCTGGGGGGTGAGCAGCGCGGCCCAGACGGCGCGGCCAGGGGCGGCGAGGGCGACGTCGTTGGACACCAGGCCCTGCAGGAAGGCGACGCGGTCCTCGCCGGTGACGGCGAGCACGGCGCGGTTCGGGAGATGGGCGAGGGTCATCGGGGGAAGGTGGGCGGCGCGGCGGGGCGGGGCAAGGCCGGGGTCGTGCCGGCGGCCAGGGAACGGGCCGATGGCGTGTCCTGGGGCGGGGCCTCTGGCGCGGCCGGCGTGCCCCTGTGCTACACGGCGGCCATGCGCATCCTGTTCCTGACGGCGACCCGGATCGGCGACGCGGTGCTCTCGACCGGGCTGCTGGACCACCTGATCCGGACGTATCCGGAGGCGCGGATCACGGTGGCCTGCGGGCCGGTGGCGGCGGGGCTGTTCGACAGGATGCCGCAGCGCGAGGCGACGCTGGTGGTGGAGAAGCGCAGGCACGACACGCACTGGGTGGCGCTGTGGGCGCGCACGGCGACGACGTGGTGGGACCTGGTGGTGGACCTGCGCGGCTCGGCGCTGTCGTTCCTGCTGCCGGCGCGCAGGCGTCGGGTGATGCGCGGGGGGCGGCGGCCGGGGCACCGGCTCGGGCATCTGGCGGGCGTGCTTGGGCTCGATCCGCCGCCGCTGCCGGTGGCGTGGACGGGGGCGGCGGACCGGGCGGAGGCGGCGGCGCTGCTGCCGGGGGAGGGGTGGATCGGGCTGGGGCCGACGGCGAACTGGGCGGGCAAGGTGTGGCCGGCGGACCGGTTCGCGGCGGTGGCGCGGGCGCTGCTGGCGGGGCGGCCGGAGGCGAGGGTCGCGGTGTTCGCAGGGCCGGGGGAGGCGGAGCGGGCGATGGCGGCGCCGC
>CAXSER010000236.1:0-1675 GCA_964236315.1 uncultured Acetobacteraceae bacterium
CCCCCGCCCCGCGCGCCGCGTCCGCGCGCGCCCGGCGGCCCCGCGCCGCTGCCCGCGGAGTGAGCCCCGTGGACACCGCAGCCCCCGCGCTGACCGGCCTCGCCGCCACCCTGGGCGGCCCGATCCTGCCGCTGGTCGCCGCCGGCGTGATCGCCGTCGCCGTGCTGGCCTACGTGCTGCTCGACGGCTTCGACCTCGGCGTCGGCATCCTGTTCGCCGTCGAGTACGAGAAGCCCGAGCGCGACGTGATGGTGAACTCCATCGCGCCGATGTGGGACGGCAACGAGACCTGGCTCGTGCTCGGCGGCGGCGGCCTGTTCGCCCTGTTCCCGCTCGCCTACGCCACCATCATGCCCGCCCTCTACCCGCTGATCATCGGCATGCTGCTCGCCCTGATCTTCCGCGGCGTCGCCTTCGAGTTCCGCTTCCGCGCCACCTCGCGCCTCGGCCGCCTCGGCTGGGACGCCTCGTTCTTCCTCGGCTCCACCATGGCCGCCTTCTTCCAGGGCCTGGCGCTGGGCGGCCTGCTGCAGGGCATCAAGGTCACCGGCCGCTCCTACTCCGGCGGCTGGTTCGACTGGCTCACCCCGTTCTCCATCCTGTGCGGCGTCGCGGTGGTGATCGGCTACGCGCTGCTCGGCGCGTCGTGGCTGGTGTTCCGCACCGAGGGCCCGCTGCAGGACCGCTGCCGCCGCCACGCCCGCGTGCTCGGCATCGCCACACTGGCGCTGATCGGCGCGGTCAGCCTGTGGACGCCGTTCCTCAACCCGCTGTTCCGCGACCGCTGGTTCGGCTGGCCCGGCATCGCCATCACCTCGCCGGTGCCGGTGCTCGTCGCGCTCCTCGCCTGGGGCTTCTGGGTCGGCCTGAAGCGCGAGCACCACGCCACGCCCTTCGCCTGCGCGCTCGGCGTCTTCGTGCTGTGCTTCGCGGGCCTCGGCATCAGCGTGTTCCCGATGATGGTGCCGCCGTCCATCACCATCTGGCAGGCCGCAGCCCCGCCCGCGAGCCAGATGTTCCTGCTCGTCGGCGCCGCCGTGCTGGTGCCCACGATCCTGATCTACACCGCCTACAGCTACTGGGTGTTCCGCGGCAAGGTCGGCACCGAGACGCACTACCATTGAGCCGGGACCTGCCCCGGCGCCTGCTCTGGTTCGCGGCGCTCTGGGCCGCCGGCGTGGTGGTGGTCGGGCTGGTCGCCATGGCGCTGCGCGCGGTGCTCAAGGCCTGACACCCGACGCCCTGCCTGCCCGCAAGGCACGCGGGGCTGAGGCTGATCCTTCCGCCGTGGCCCCGGGCTTTGCCGAAGGCGATCCCGCGGAGGCCGGCACTGGACGGGCACGCCGCAGCGACCCCGGACCTTCGACGGCTCCCGTCCCTGGCCTTCCGGCTACCGACTCCACGCTCGCCCTCGGCATGCCCCCGGTCCGGTTGTGGAAAGAACGTCCTGCAACCAGGGATGGCATGTTTGCCAGCGACAGTCGGCCCGCGGTGCGGCTACAAACCACGGCATGGCAACAACCGAAACGGCGCCGCGGCAACTGGGCCTTCGCGGCGTCCTGACCTGGACACTCGTCCTGCTGCTCACCGCCCTCCTGGTCCTGCTGACCTTCCAGGAGATCCAGGCCAACTGGTCGCTCGGCTGGGCCCACCCGTCACCGAACAACGGCACCAT
>CAXSER010000236.1:1775-5292 GCA_964236315.1 uncultured Acetobacteraceae bacterium
GCCGTGCTGCTGCTGCGCCACGCCCGGCTGCCCTGGCCGATCCTGCTGGTCGGCCTGGGGGCGCCGGCCACCTGGCGTTCGCTGATTCTCGGCCAGTACGGCGCCATCACCGGCGCCCTGGTCGTCGCCGGCCTGCTGCTGGCGCCAGACCGGCCGGTGCCGGCCGGCATCATGCTCGGCCTGTCCACCCTCAAGCCGCAGCAGGGCGTGGTCGTCCCGATCGCCTGGCTCGCCGCAAGGAGCTGGCGGGCGATCGCCACGGCCGCCGCCGTCTTCGCGGCCATGGCCCTGGCAGTGGCGGCCTGGCTCGGCGTCCATGCCTGGGTGCTGTTCGCCACGCAGTCCAGGCTCTCGGTCCGCGACATCCTCGAGGCGCCGCTCCCGCAGCCCAACATCAGCACCGGCGCGTCCGTGTTCTGGATGGCGCGCACGATGGGGACCGGCATGCCGGCGGCGTACGCCCTGCAGGGTGTCGCCACCCTGGCCGCAATGGCACTCGCCTACCGCGCCTGGCGGCTGCCCGGCGCCGACCCGCTCGCACGCATGGCGGTCACCGTCTGCCTGTCGCTCGTCGTCATGCCCTACGGCTACACCTCGGACATGATCGCCTACTCCGTCGCCGTGGCGGTCGTCATCGCCCGCAACGGCTGGCGGCTTCGCCTGGTCGATGGCCTGCTCTGGCTATGGCCCGGCTACTGCCCGATCGTGACGGCGAAGACCGGCCTCCTGCTCACGCCCGTCGCCATCGCCATCGCCACGACAATGGCCTGGCGCCGGATGACGCCGCGCCATGGAGCAGCCGACCCCGGCTGCTGACGAACGGGCGAGGCCTGCCGGGCATGCCCTTCCCGGCCTCGACCCGCCCGCGGCGAGGTCCGCCAGGACGCAAGGCGGTCCCGCGCACCCAGGCCGTGGATGAAGGACAAGAGCACCGCGCCAGGGATGCAGCCGCCGGGCCGGCCCTGGCTGCCGGCGTTCAGCTTCGGTTCAGACTTCTCGATTAGAAATGGCGCCTCGACACGAGAGGCGCCGCGCATGGATGCCATCCCCCCTGCCCCGCCAGCCCCCGCCCCCTACCGGCTTATGGTGCTCGTCGTGGCCTACCAGGCGGAGGCCACGATCGCCGATGTCCTGTCGCGCCTGCCGCGCAGCCTTCCCGACGCGCAGCTGGAGGTGCTGGTGCTCGACGATGCCAGCACGGACGCGACGTCGGAGCGTGCCCTTTCCGTCCGCCTTGCGGTTCCCGCCACGGTGGTGCGCAACCCGAGCAACCAGGGCTATGGCGGCAACCAGAAGATCGGCTACCGTCACGCCCTGATGCACGGCTTCGACGCGGTCGCCCTGCTGCACGGCGACGGCCAGTACGCGCCCGAAGCCCTGGGCCGCCTCGCGCGGCCGCTGCTCGACGGCTCGGCGGACGTGGTGTTCGGCAGCCGGATGATGCAGCGCGGCGATGCCCTGCGCGGCGGCATGCCGCTCTACAAGTTCGTCGGCAACACGGTGCTGAGCTTCCTGCAGAACCGCCTGTGCCGCACCCGCCTGTCCGAGTTCCATTGCGGCTACCGCCTGTATTCCACCGCCGCCCTCCGCCGCGCCGCCTTCGCCCGCAACAGCGACGGCTTCGCCTTCGACACCGAGATCATCCTGCAGATGCTGTCCGCTGGGCAGCGCATCGTCGAGCTGCCGATCCCAACCCACTACGGCGACGAGGTGTGCCGGGTGAACGGCGTGCCCTACGCCTGGCGGGTCCTCGTCGCCACCGTGCGCTGGCGGCTGCACCGTGCCGGCCTGCTGCACGACCCCCGTCACGCCCCGGACAGCGAGCGCCCCGCGACCGCAGGAGCGCTGCCTGGCCTGCTGCGCCGCCTGCGTCGCACCGCCGCAGGACCCGACGTGCTATCGCTGCGCCCCTTGTCGACGCGGCCCTAAGCGGCCTGCCCGGCACGCAGGACCGCCACGATCCCGGCCTCCGCCTCCGGAGTTGCTGCAGCGCCGCAGGCCCCGACGAAGTCCCGCACGCCGCACGCCCTGCGACGCCGCACCGTCTGCCGCCCCCGGAGCCGTTTTCCTGCCGGAGCCACTCTAGCGCTGCCCGTCCTCGCGCAGGCTCGCCGCGATCGCCGACGCCGCGAGGGCGAACCCCGCCAGCATCAGCAGCGCATCGCCGAAGCTCCCCGTGCGCTGCCGGATCAGCCCGACCATCCACGGCCCCGCCAGCCCGCCGACCTGCGCCAGCGTGTTGACCAGGGCGATGCCGCCCGCCGCCGCCCCGGTGAGGAACGACGCCGCCATCGTCCACACCAGCGGCAGCGCCGCCCACAGCCCTGCCGCCACCACGCACAGCAGCACGAACCCGCCCACCGGCCCCGGCACCGCGACGCTGGCCAGCAGCGCCAGGCCCGCGACCAGCAGCGCCCCCGCGACGTGCAGCCGTCGCTCGCCCGAGCGGTCCGAGCTGCGCGCGACCGCCAGCATCGCCCCCGCCGCGCAGGCGTAGGGGATCGCGGCCAGCAGGCCGGTGCGCAGGTCGGACTGCCCGCCGAGCTGCGCCCCGAGCTGCGCCACGATCTGCGGCAGCCAGAGCAGCACGCTGTAGAACGCGGTCAGCAGGCAGGAGAACATCGCCGCCAGCCGCCACACCCGCCCCATGCGCAGCAGCGCGCCCACCCCGATGCGCGCGGTCCCCGACAGCGCCGCGCGCTCCTCGTCCAGCGTCGCCTCCAGCCACGCCCGCCCCTCCGGCGCGAGCCACGCCGCGTCGCGCGGCCGCCCCGGCAGCCACGCCAGCGTGGCCACGCCGAGCAGCACCGCCGGCAGCGCCTCGACCAGGAACATCCACTGCCAGCCGCGCAGCCCCCACAGGCCGTCCGCGCCCTGCATCACCGCGCCCGACAGCGGCGAGCCGATCGCCGGCGAGATCGCGATCGCCACCACCACGCCGGCGATGGCGCGCGCGCGCCGCTCCGCCGGGAACCAGCCGGTGAGGTAGTACACGACGCCCGGCAGGAACCCCGCCTCCGCGACGCCGAGCAGGAAGCGCAGCGCGTAGAAGCTCGCCTCGCCCTGCACCAGCGCCATGGCGCCCGACACCACGCCCCAGCTCACCATGATCCGCCCGAGCCACAGCCGCGCGCCGTAGCGGTGCAGCGCCAGGTTGCTCGGCACCTCGAACAGGGCGTAGCCGACGAAGAACACTCCCGCGCCGAAGCCGAACACCGCCGGCCCGAAGCCGAGGTCGCGGTTCATGCGCAGCGCCGCGAAGCCGATGTTCACCCGGTCGAGGTAGTTGACCACCAGCAGCACGAACAGGAACGGCAGCAGCCGGCGCGACACCCGCGCCAGCGTCTCCGCCTCCACCCCCGCATCCGCCCGCACGCCAGGCCCCGCCACCACGTCCATCCCCGCCCCCTGGCCTCTGCGCGACGCTACCACACCGCCGGGAAGGCACGCCCGCCCTGACCCGCAAGCCGCCGGCCGCCGCCCGCGTCCCGCCCCGCGCGCCCGCGTCCCGCCCCGC
>CAXSER010000237.1:0-5262 GCA_964236315.1 uncultured Acetobacteraceae bacterium
CAGTCCAGGGGGGCTCCCCCTGGCGGAGTTTGAGGCAGAGCCTCAACCTTGCTTCCCGCCTTGGCAAAGCGCGCCCCCCGTGGCTACGGTCCGGCGCAACAGCGCAGGAGCCCGCACCGTGGACGTCAGCAAGATCAGCACCGGCAAGACCCCGCCGCACGACCTCAACGTCGTGATCGAGATCCCGCAGGGCTCCCAGGTGAAATACGAGATCGAGAAGGAGAGCGGCGCGATCTTCGTCGACCGCTTCCTGTTCACGCCGATGGCCTATCCGGCCGCATACGGCTTCATCCCCGGCACCCTGGCCGACGACGGCGACCCCGCGGACGCCCTCGTGCTCACCCCCGTCGCCGTGGTGCCCGGCGCGGTGATCCGCTGCCGCCCGATCGGCATGCTGGAGATGGAGGACGAGTCCGGGCGCGACGAGAAGGTGGTCTGCGTCCCCCACGACAAGATCCACACCCAGTGGACCACCGTGCAGTCGATCGCCGACCTGCCCGAGATCACCGTCAGGGCGATCGAGCACTTCTTCACCCGCTACAAGGACCTCGAGCCCGGCAAGTGGGTCAAGGTGACGGGCTGGGCGGACAAGGAGAAGACCGAGGCGGCCATCCTGCGCTGGATCGACAAGGCGAAGTAGCCGGCAAGGCCAGAGGCTCCGCCTCTGGACTCCGCCAAAGGCTCGCCTTTGGAATCCATTGCTTGAGTGACGGGATCAAGGGGCCTCTCGGGCCTTTGCGGGTCCGGGCGTAGCTGGCCAGAAGTTCCGATGGCCCTCTTGGGCCATTGGAATGGCCAGCGGAGGGAGAGCCCGGGCCTCCCTGCCTGTCAGCTCCGCCGCACCGCCCCCTCGACCAGCTCCACCTGCCGCGCGATCCGCAGCAGCGACTCCGACCCGCCCCCAGGCCGCTCCGGCAGGCTCCTGCGGGCAGCGACCGCGTCCAGCGCGTCGCCGACCCACCCGCTCCACCCGGCCCTGTCCCCCGCCTCCGCCTCGTGCTGCAGGGCGATCAGCCGCCCGGACAGCCGCCGCAGCGCCGCGTCCACGACCATCGCCGCCTCCACCCGGTCGCGGTGCCGCCGCCCCGGCTCCTGCAGCGCACGGCCGATCGCCGCCTCCAGGTTGTTGCTCGCCAGCCCCGCGGCGCGTCGGGCCTCGCCCTGCGCCGGGCCGCCCGCGGCGTCCAGGGCGGCGCGGGCGTAGCGGGCGTGGGCCAGCACGGCGCGCACCGCCTCCTCCGGCAGCCGGTCCGGCTCCCAGCTCGGCCACAGCAGCACGCTGCCCGCCACCGCGATCAGCCCGCCCACCAGCGTGAACAGCGTGCGCATCCCCGCCACCTCCAGCGACGAGTGCCCCGGCTCGACCAGCTCCACCAGCACCACGATCTGCGGCGTCAGGCACGCGATGTAGGCGCCGTAGCTGACCTGGCGCGCCGCGAATCCCACCACGCACAGCGGGAACATCAGCGCCGCCAGCGCCAGCGGCGTGTGCGCGACCATCGCCAACCCGCCGCCGATCAGCGCGCCGAGCACCGTGCCGCCGACCCGCTCCAGCGCCCGCTGCCAGGTCGCCGCGAAGAACGGCTGCATCACCAGCACCACGGTGTACGGCAGCCAGTGCGTGAAGGTCGTCTCGTACGACAGCGTGACCACCAGCGCCGGCGCCGAGATCACCGCGGTGCGCAGCGCGTGGCGCATCATCACCGAGCGCCAGCTCAGGTTGTCGCGGATCGGCCCGAGGATGCGCGCGCGCAGCGGCACCGCCGCCTCGCCACCCAGCACGCCGCCGGAGCGCTGCCCGCCCTGCGGCCCCGACATCGCCAGCATGATGCGCAGCCGGTCGCCGATCGCTGCCGCGATGCCACGGAGCGCCGGCTCGCCCTCGCCTGCCGCCACGATCCGGCCGATCGCCGCGTCCATGCCGGTGCCGCGCTCGTCGCGCTCGTGCAGGATGTCGTTCGCCACCGAGAGCAGCAGCGACTCGAGCGGCCGCAGCATCCCGTCCGCGCTCGCGCGCAGCCCCGGCGCGGGCGTGTGCTCCAGCAGCTCCGACAGCGCGATCAGCGCCGCGAACAGCTGGTCCGCGGTCTCCAGCCGCACGCTGGCCTGCGCCGCGCGCGGCCCGACCTGCCCGCCGCCCCGCGCCAGCTCGATGACGCGCACCCGCGCCCGCTCGATCGCGTCGCGCACCGCGCGACGGTGCGCGCGGGCATGCGCCTCCCACTCCGCGACCCCCACGCCGTCGCGTCCCGCGAGCCCATGCACGTCGAGCGCCAGCTCGCCGAGCATCTGCCACACCTCCGCGACCGCGAGCCGGGCGTGGCGCGCAGGGTACAGCCGCCAGATCACCAGCGTCAGCAGCGTGCACCACAGCCCGCCGGCCACGAACATCGCCCCGATCACTCCCGCCTGGTGCGGCGCAAGCGGCACGTCCAGCGCGAACACCAGCACGACGGTGAGCACGTTGCCGATCGCCGCCGCCGCCAGCCCGTACACCCGCGCATAGGCGTTGCAGAACACCACCACGCAGGCCAGCGGCACCACCACCGCGATGCCGAGCGGACGCAGCATCCCGAAGCAGCTCCAGATCGCCGCGCCCACCACGGTGAAGATCAAAAGACCCGGCACCCGGCTGCGGATCGGCCCGCCCACGTCGCAGAAGCAGGTGAGGTTCGCGGCCAGCGCCATGTAGACGAGCGGCGGCCAGCCGATCCACTCGTTGGCGATGATGACGACCGCGCAGGCCAGCGCCGCCCGCACGCCCTCGGAGATGTCGAGGCCGCGCAGGTCGAAGCCGATCGGCAGACGGCCAAGATCGCCGCCGGGACGGCGCAGGGAAGCCAGACGCATTGCGGGGACCGGAAAGGAAGGAAGCAAGGCCGGGCTCTGCCCGGACCCGCCAAAGGCCGGGCCTTTGGAATGCCTTCCTTAAGTAAGGGACTCCAAAGGCGAGCCTTTGGCGGAGTCCAGAGGCGGAGCCTCTGGCCTTGCCTGACTTCGAGGGCGCGGAAGGCTCAGGCCGCGGTGGCCATCCCGCGCAGCACGTACTGCAGGATGCCCCCGTGGCGGTAGTATTCCACCTCGTCGAGCGTATCGACGCGGCAGATCAGCGACACCTCGTCGACGGTGCCGTCGGCGCGGCGGATGTGCATCGGCACCCGCATGCGCGGCGTGATCGTCTCCAGCCCCACGAGGTCGAACGTCTCGTCGCCGGTGAGCGCCAGCGTGTGCCGGTCCACGCCGAGCGGGAACAGCAGCGGCAGCACGCCCATCCCCACCAGGTTGGAGCGGTGGATGCGCTCGAAGCTCTCCGCGATCACCGCCTTGACGCCCAGCAGCATCGTGCCCTTCGCCGCCCAGTCGCGCGACGAGCCCATGCCGTACTCCTTGCCGCCGAGGATCAGCAGCGGCACGCCCTCGGCCTTGTAGCGCATGGCCGCGTCGTAGATCGGCATCTGCTCGCCCGACGGCATGTGCCGGGTGATGCCGCCCTCGATCCCTGCCACCATCTCGTTCTTGATGCGGATGTTGGCGAAGGTGCCGCGCATCATCACCTCGTGGTTGCCGCGACGCGACCCGTACGAGTTGAAGTCGGACTGCCGCACCTGGTGCTCGCCCAGGTACTCGCCGGCCGGCGAGGTCTTCTTGATCGAGCCGGCAGGGCTGATGTGGTCGGTCGTGATATTGTCGCCGAGCAGCCCGAGCGCGCGCGCGCCGACGATGTCGCCCTTGGCCACCGGCTCCATGGTGATCCCGTCGAAATACGGCGGGTTCTTCACGTAGGTGGAGCCGTCGTTCCAGCGGTAGGTCTCGCTGCCGGTCTCGACCTGCAGCGCCTGCCACTCCTTGGTGCCCTTCGACACCTCGCCGTAGCGCCGCACGAACTGCTCGCGCGTCACCGAGGAGGCCACGAGGTCCGCGATCTCCTTGTTGGTCGGCCAGATGTCGCGCAGGTATACCGGCTGCCCGTCGCTTCCGGTGCCGAGCGAGGCCGTGGTGATGTCCTCCATCATGGTGCCCAGCAGGGCGTAGGCGACCACCAGCGGCGGGCTGGCGAGGTAGTTGGCGCGCACGTTGGGGCTGATGCGCCCCTCGAAGTTGCGGTTGCCCGACAGCACGGACACCGCGACCAGCTTGTTGTCCTCGATCGCGTCGATGATCGGGTCCGCGAGCGGCCCGGAGTTGCCGATGCAGGTCGTGCAGCCGTAGCCGACCAGGTTGAAGCCCAGCGCGTCGAGGTCCGCCGACAGCCCCGCGCGGTCGAGATACTCGGTGACCACCTGCGAGCCCGGCGCCAGCGAGGTCTTCACCCACGGCTTCGGCGTGAGCCCCTTCGCCCGCGCCTTGCGCGCCACCAGCCCTGCCGCGACCAGCACGTAGGGATTCGAGGTGTTGGTGCACGACGTGATCGCCGCGATCACCACGTCGCCGTGGCCAATGTCGTAGTTGGAGCCGAACACGTGCGCCTTGCGCCCGAGGTCGTTGGCCGGAACGCCCAGGCTCTTCGTCAGCTCGCCCTGGAACGCCGTCGAAGCGGACTTCAGCGACACCCGGTCCTGCGGCCGCTTCGGCCCGGACAGGCACGGCTCGACGCTGGCGAGGTCGAGCTCCAGCGTGTCCGTGAACATCGGCTCCGGCGTGGAGGCGTCGCGGAACATGCCCTGCGCGCGCAGGTAGGCCTCGACCAGGGCGACGCGCTCCTCGTCGCGCCCGGTCTGGCGCAGGTACTCGAGCGTCAGCGCGTCCACCGGGAAGAAGCCGCAGGTCGCGCCGTACTCGGGCGCCATGTTGCCGATGGTGGCGCGGTCCGCGACCGGCAGGTGGTCGAGCGCGTCGCCGTAGAACTCGACGAACTTGCCCACCACGCCCTTGGCGCGGAGCATCTGCGTGACCGTCAGCACGAGGTCGGTGGCCGTGGCCCCCTCCGGCATGCGCCCGGTCAGCCGGAAGCCGATCACGTCGGGGATGAGCATGGCGATCGGCTGGCCGAGCATCGCCGCCTCGGCCTCGATGCCGCCCACGCCCCAGCCGAGCACGCCCATGCCGTTGACCATGGTGGTGTGGCTGTCGGTGCCGTACAGCGTGTCCGGGTAGGCGAAGGTCGTGCCGTCGACCTCGGCGGTCCACACCGCCTGCGCCAGGTACTCGAGGTTGACCTGGTGGCAGATGCCCGCGCCCGGGGGCACGACGCGGAAGTTCTCGAACGCCTCCTGGCCCCAGCGCAGGAAGGCGTAGCGCTCGCCGTTGCGCTCGAACTCGATC
>CAXSER010000238.1:0-4951 GCA_964236315.1 uncultured Acetobacteraceae bacterium
ACAGCTGGGCCTGGTGGGTGCGGAGCGGGCGGGACGGGACGGACACGGGCGGGCAGTACACCAGGTCAGGGAAGACAGAGACCGGGAAGTAGTCTGAGTCCGTTGCTGTCCGCTGTCCATGGTCCCTGCGGGGCGGCAGCAGTCGATCTCCACCAATGCTGGCGCCGGAACAGGATCCGGTCGATCCGGTTCATGGCCGGCAACAGTGGAGGTGGCTCGCGCATCGCTTGATGCGGCTGCGGCGGATCGTGCCCGGCCGGCGTCGCGGAGGCCGCGACGAGTGGTTCTCGCGTTGGCGGCTGTCATGGAGCCGGCGGCGGACTGGTGCTTTCAGGGGAAGGAAGAAGTCTTCTTTTTCTGAAGAAAAAGAAGCAAAAAGACTTTGCCCACAAGGTCACGGACGACTGGCCAGCCTCGAGTTCCTGTGGGCAGAAGTTCTTTGGTTCTTTCTTTCAAGAAAGAACATGCTTCCTGTCTGTTCTGGCGCCTGGAGACAGGGCCATGACAGGCTCTAGTTCGGCAGGCGGGGCAGCGGGTCGGCGCCTTGTCCTGGCGGCGTGCGGGCGACGTTCACCGCCATCGCCAGCATCGCGTAGTACCCGTTGATCCCGGCCAGGTCCATCACGCCCCTCTCGCCGAACCTCGCCAGGGCGGCGGCGTAGGTCGGGTCGCTGACCGACCTGTTGTGGTGCAGCTCGGTGCTGAACGACCAGGCGGCGGCCTCCTCGTCGGTCATGTGCTCGGGGCGGCGGCCCTCGGCGATGGCCTGCACGGTCTCCGCCGGTATGCCGATCTTGAGGGCGATCGGCTGGTGGATCCTCCACTCCAGGTCCTGCGTCCACTCGCGCGCCGTCACCAGGATGACGAACTCGCTGATCCGCTGCGGCAGCGCGCTCCGGTAGCGCAGGTAGTCGCCCATGGCGCGGGCGCTGGTCATCAGCTCGGGGCTGCGCAGCAGGGGCACGAACGGGCCGAACACCGGCACCTTGCGCGCCGCCAGGAACGCCTCGGAGGCGGCGGTCTGCTCCGGGGTCAGACGGTCCGGCGCGAGCGGGGGCATGCGGTCCTGCGCGAGGGCGGGCGCGGCCAGCAGGGACAGGGCGGCGGCGGGCGTGGTCAGGCGCATGGGGCATCTCCCGGGGGGCTGCGGCCAGGGTGGGGGAGAGCCGTGCCGGAAGCCAGGGGACGGCGTCGCGCCCCCGCCGCGGCCCTGGGAGCGGGTCCGCCGGGGCCGCGTCGCGTCAGGCGTAGCTCGTGCCGGCGGAGTGGTGGCCGGTGCGGCCGTTCTGGGCCACGTCGACGCCCAGGCGGTCCAGCGCCTGCAGGACCGCGCGGTAGGTCTGCGCCCGCACCGGCCTGTGGCCCAGCTCGATCTTGGACACCGTCGAGGGGGACAGGCCGGCCTCGGCGGCCAGCTGCTCCTGGTCCAGGCCGGCCAGCATCCGGCCGGCCGCGACCACCCGGCCCCGCGCGACGAGAGGGTGCAACTGCATCTGTCTTCTCCGTGTTTCCAGAGCACGGAGATGGGTATTTCCGTGCCCGGAATCAATCGGGACGCACGGGCTAGCGCGCGGAAACGGCACGTTTTTTCGGCTGCGTCCTGGCTGCGGTCGTGGCTGGCGCGGAGCGCGGGGATCAGCGGAAGTCGCGTGTCGGCACCCTGATGCCGGGGCCGGTCCTGCGGTCGCGCTTGGGGGGGGCGCGGCCCTCCGCTCCGCCCGGGTCGGCGCCCGGTCCGTGCCCGTGCGGGATCAGGGTCTCGTCGCGCTCGCCCACGCTGCGCAGCAGGTCCGAGAGGTCCTCCAGGCGGTCGGTGATCACGTGGGTCACCTCGCCCTCGCGCTGCACCCGGCCGTGGCAGGCGACCATGCCGGCCGACAGCACGAGGCGGCGCTGCCGCTCGAAGCGGTCGGGCCAGAGGATCAGGTTGGCGACGCCGGTCTCGTCCTCGATGGTCATGAACATCACGCCCCTCGCCGAGCCCGGCTTCTGCCGCACCAGCACGATGCCCGGCACCACCACCCGCCGGCCGTCGCGGGTGCGCGCGAGGTCCGCGCACGACACCATGCCCTGGGCCCGCAGCGTCGCGCGCAGGAACGCGACCGGGTGGCGGCGGAGGCTGAGCCCGGTGCTGCGGTAGTCCTCGACCACCTCGCGGCCGTCGCGCATCGGGGCGAGCGCCACGGGCGGCTCGACCAGCTCCGGGCGCGGCCGGCGCCGCGCGTCCGCGGCGGCGAACAGCGGCAGCACGCCGTCGGCCAGGCCCTTGACCGCCCACAGCGCCTGGCGGCGGTCGAGCCCGAGGCCGTGGAAGGCGTCGGCCTCCGCCAGCCGCTCCAGCGACGTGGCGGGGATGTCCGCCCGCCGCCAGGCCTCCTCGACGCTGGCGTAGGGGTTCTCGCCGCGGTGCGCGACCAGCAGCGCGGCGTGCAGGTCGGGCAGGCCGGCGGCCATGCGCAGGCCCAGGCGCACGGCCATGCCGCCGCCCTGCCCGCCTCGCGGCTCCAGCGTGCAGTCCCGGCGGCTGGCGTTGACGCAGACCGGGCGGACCTCGACGCCGTGCTCCACCGCGTCGCGCACCACCTGCGCCGGCGCGTAGAACCCCATCGGCTGGCTGTTCAGCAGGGAGGCGCAGAACACGTCGGGGTGGTGGCACTTCATCCAGGCGCTGGCGTAGGCCAGCAGGGCGAAGGAGGCGGCGTGGCTCTCCGGGAAGCCGTAGGAGCCGAAGCCCTCCAGCTGCGAGAAGGTGCGCTCGGCGAAGGCGCGCTCGTAGCCGCGCGCGACCATGCCCTCGACCAGCTTGTCGCGGAAGTGGCTGACGCCGCCGGTGACCTTGAAGGTGGCCATGGAGCGGCGCAGCTGGTCCGCCTCGCCCGGGGTGAAGCCGGCGCAGACGATGGCGACCTGCATCGCCTGCTCCTGGAACAGCGGCACGCCGAGCGTCTTGCCCAGCACCGCCTCCAGCTCGGGCTTCGGGTATTCCGGCGTCTCGATGCCCTCGCGGCGGCGCAGGTAGGGGTGCACCATGTCGCCCTGGATCGGCCCGGGGCGCACGATCGCGACCTGCACCACCAGGTCGTAGAACGTCGCGGGCTTCAGCCGCGGCAGCATCGACATCTGCGCCCGGCTCTCGATCTGGAAGGTGCCGAGCGTGTCGGCCTTGCGGATCATCGCGTAGGTCCGCGGGTCCTCGGCGGGGATGGTGGCGATGTCGAGCCGTTCGCCGTGGTGGCGCTCGATCAGCTCGAAGCCGCGGCGCAGGCAGCCGAGCATTCCCAGGCCGAGCACGTCGACCTTCATGAAGCCGAGCGCGTCGATGTCGTCCTTGTCCCACTCGATCACCTGGCGGCCGGCCATCGCGGCGGGTGCGACCGGCACCAGCCCGTCCAGGCGGTCGCGGGTCAGCACGAAGCCGCCGGGGTGGGTGCCGAGCTGGCGCGGGAAGCCGACCAGCTCGCGGGCGAGCTGCAGCGTCAGGCGCAGGCGGCGGTCGTCGAGGTTGAGGCCCAGCTCGGCGGCGTGCTCCTCGCCCACGCCGCCCTCCGACCAGCCCCAGACCTGGCTGGCCAGGGCGCCGGTGACGTCCTCGGTCAGTCCCATGACCTTGCCCACGTCGCGCACGGCGCCGCGGGCGCGGAAGCGCATCACCGTGGCGCACAGCGCGGCGCGGTCGCGGCCGTAGCGTTCGTAGACCCACTGGATCACCTCCTCGCGGCGCTCGCTCTCGAAGTCGACGTCGATGTCGGGGGGCTCGCGCCGCTCCGCGGAGATGAAGCGCTCGAACAGCAGGCCGGAGCGCACCGGGTCGATCGAGGTGATGCCGAGCACGTAGCAGACCGCGGAGTTGGCGGCGGAGCCGCGCCCCTGGCACAGGATGCCCCTGCCACGGGCGAAGCGGACGATCGAGTTCACGGTCAGGAAGTACGGCGCGTAGTCCAGGTCGCGGATGAGGCCCAGCTCGTGGCGGAGCTGGCGGTCGACGTCGGGCGGCAGGCCGTTTGGATATCGGAACGGCGTGCTGTCGCGGACCTGGCGTTCCAGGGCCTGCTGCGGGGTCTCGCCGGGGACGTCGCTCTCGTCGGGGTACTGGTAGCGGAGTTCGGACAGGCTGAAGGTGCAGCGGGCGGCGATCTCCCCGGTGCGCGCGAGGGCTTCCGGGTAGCGCTCGAACAGGCGTGCCATCTCGTCGGGACTCTTGAGGTGACGGTCGGCGAGGCGTTCGCGGCGGAAGCCCGCGTCGTCGATGGTGCAGCCCTCGCGGATGCAGGTGACCACGTCCTGCAGGATGCGGCGCTGCGGCGCGTGGTACAGCACGTCGCCGGTGACGACGGTCGGCACGCGCGCCGTCTGCGCCCTGTCGGCGAGCCGGCGCAGCCTCACCTGGTCGCCGGGGCGGCGGCGCAGGCTCAGGGACAGGTGGCAGCGCCGGGCGAAGTCGTTGCGCATCCGGTCGAGCTGGGCGTCGAGGGTCCCGTCCGGCTCGTCGGGGAGCAGGACGAGCAGCAGCCCCTCGCCGTGCGCCACGAGGTCCTGCCAGCCGATGTCGCAGGCGCCCTTGCCGGCGCGGCCCTTGCCCAGCGTCAGCAGGCGGCACAGCCGCGCGTATGCCGCGCGGTCGGTCGGGTAGGCGAGCACGGGCAGGCCGTCGCGCAGGCCGAGCCGGCAGCCGACGACGAGGCGCAGGCCGATCTCCTGCGCGCGGGCGTGGGCGCGGGCGATGCCGGCGAGGGTGTCGTGGTCGGTGACGGCCAGGGCGGACAGGCCGAGCGCCCTGGCGGCGACGAACAGCTCCTCGACGTGGCTGGCGCCGCGCAGGAAGCTGTAGTTCGAGGTGACCTGCAGCTCCGTGTAGCCGGACATGGGGGGGGCTCGTGGCAACGGTCTTCGGGAGTGGCCGGCGAGGCAGGCAAGGCCAGGGGCTCTGCCCCTGGACCCCGCCAAAGGCTCG
>CAXSER010000238.1:4961-5213 GCA_964236315.1 uncultured Acetobacteraceae bacterium
GGTGGCGAAGGAAGGAAGGTTGAGGCTCGGCCTCAAGCTCCGCCAAAGGCTCGCCTTTGGAATTCTCGACTTGAGTGAGGCCCGCCCCTGGCGGGTCCGGACGTGGCTGGCCGAAGGTTCCGATGGCCAGTCTGGGCCATTGGAATGGCCAGCGGAGGGAGAGCCCAAGCTTGCTTCGCTCGGCGCACGGCTCGCGGCGTCAGAAGAAGCCGTGCAGGAACCAGGACAGGCCCCCGGTCGCGGGGTCGACGC
>CAXSER010000239.1:0-5196 GCA_964236315.1 uncultured Acetobacteraceae bacterium
CAGCCCCGGCCCTGCCTCCCCCCCTCCGGCCGCCCGACAATACTCCCGGTTGCAGCGCTTCCCTTCCGCGCGGCCGGCGGCTAGGACAGGACGGTCCGGCCCCGCGCGGGACCGCGCCGCACGCAGGCGCGCCCAGCCAGCCGCACGCCCCGCCCGGAAACACGATGCACCGCGCCATGGACCAGGCCGACCGCACCGAGACGCTGCCAAAGTGCCCCACCGGCATCGAGGGCTTCGACGCCATCACCCTGGGCGGCCTGCCGCGCGGCCGCCCCTCCCTGGTGTGCGGCCGCGCCGGCTGCGGCAAGACCCTGTTCGCCATGACCTTCCTGGTCAACGGCGCCACGGTGCACGGCGAGCCCGGCGTGTTCATGAGCTTCGAGGAGACCGGCGAGGACCTCGCGCAGAACGTCGCCTCGCTCGGCTACGACCTGCCCGGCCTGGTCGCCGACGGCCGCCTCGTCATGGACCACGTCCGCGTCGAGCGCTCCGAGATCGAGGAGACCGGCGAGTACGACCTGGAAGGCCTGTTCATCCGCCTCGGCCACGCCATCCGCACCGTGGGCGCGAGGCGCGTGGTGCTCGACACGCTGGAGGCGCTGTTCTCCGGCCTCGCCGACACCGCGCTGCTGCGCGCCGAGCTGCGCCGCCTGTTCGGCTGGCTCAAGGAGCAGGGCGTCACCGCCATCATCACCGCAGAGCGCGGCGAGGGCGGCCTCACCCGCCAGGGGCTGGAGGAGTACGTCTCGGACTGCGTGGTGCTGCTCGACAACCCGGTCAGCGGCGGCATCACCACGCGGCGCCTGCGCGTGGTGAAGTACCGCGGCTCCGGGCACAGCGCCAACGAGTACCCGTTCCTGATCGACGCCGAGGGCATCTCCGTGCTGCCGATCACCGCGGCGGTGCTGGAGCACCAGACCAGCGACGCCACGATCTCCAGCGGCGTGCCCGGTCTGGACGCCATGCTCGGCGCCGGCGGCTTCTTCCGCGGCTCCTCGGTGCTGGTCTCGGGCGAGGCCGGCACCGGCAAGACCAGCCTCGCCAGCCACTTCGCCGACGCCGCCTGCCGCCGCGGCGAGCGCGTCCTCTACCTCGCCTACGAGGAGAGCCCGCAGCAGATCGTGCGCAACATGCGCTCCATCGGCCTCGACCTCGCGCCCTGGGTGGACGCCGACCTGCTGCGCTTCCACGCAGCCCGCCCCAGCCTGTACGGGCTGGAGATGCACCTCGCGCGCCTGCACCGCGAGATCGCCGCCTTCGCGCCGGCCGCGGTGATGGTCGACCCCGTCTCCAGCCTGCGCGGCGAGGTGTTCGACGTGCACGCCACCCTGCTGCGCATGATCGACCTGCTGAAGAGCCGCGGCATCACCGCGCTGATGACCAACCTGATCGCCGGCAGCGGCTCGCCGGACCGCACGGAGCAGGGCATGTCCTCGCTGATGGACACCTGGATCTCCGTGGTCAACCTGGAGAGCAACGGCGAGCGCAACCGCGCCCTCTACGTGCTCAAGTCGCGCGGCATGAGCCACTCCAACCTGGTGCGCGAGTTCCAGATGACCGACCACGGCGTGCGGCTGGTGCCGGCCTACCTCGGCACCGCCGGGGTGCTGACCGGCTCCGCCCGCCTCGCGCGCGAGCAGCTCGACCGCGCCGAGGCCAGGGGCCGCGACCTCGACGCCGAGCGCCGCGCCCGCGAGATGGGCCGCCGACGCGCCGGGCTGGAGCGCCAGATCGAGGAGCTGCGCGCCGCCCTGCAGGTCGAGGACGAGGAGCTGCGCCAGCTCGGCCGCCTGGAGGCCGAGCGCCACGACACCCGCGACGCCGAGCACCGCAGGATGGCCTCCCTGCGCGGCATCGCCGGCCCCGACCGATGAGCGCCCGCCCGCCCGCCGCCCCGGAGGATGAGGCCGCCCCGCGGGATGAGGCCGCCCCGGGAGATGAGGCCGCCCCGGGAGATGAGGCCGCCCCGGGGGACGGGGCCGCCACCGCCGACGCGACGCCCTCCGGCACGCCGGACGGGTCCGCACCCCGCCCCGGGCCGCACGCCTTCCAGGAGGACACCGAGGCCGAGCGCGCCGCCGCCGCCGCCAGGGCGGAGGCCGGCGCCTACACCCTGCGCCTCTACGTCGCCGGCCAGACCACGCGCTCGATGGCGGCCCTGGGCAACCTGCGCCGCATCTGCGACGAGCACCTGGCCGGCCGCTACACCATCGAGGTCGTCGACCTGCTCGTGCACCCCCAGCTCGCCGCCGGCGACCAGATCCTCGCGGTGCCGACCCTGGTGCGCCACCTGCCCACCCCCATCAAGCGCATCATCGGCACCCTGTCCGACACAGACCGCGTGCTGGTGGGGCTCGACCTGCGCCCGGCCGGCTGACGGCGCATGGCCGACCCGGAGACGGGCACCCCGCCCGACACGCCGGCACAGTCGGCGGAGGACGCGGCCTCCCACGTCCTGCGCCTCTACGTCGCCGGCACCACCGCGCGCTCCGCCCGCGCCGTCGCCACGGCACGGCGCCTCCTGGAGGCACGCCTGCACGGCCGCTACACGCTCGCCGTGGTGGACATCTACCAGGACCCCGAGGCGGCCAGGGTGCACCAGATCGTCGCGGTGCCCACGCTGATCCGCCTGCGGCCGCTGCCGCTGCGCCGGCTGATCGGCGACCTCTCGGACGAGGCGCGCGTGCTCGCGGCGCTCGGCCTGGGCCCCGGGGAATGAGCGAAGCAAGCAAGGTCGAGGCTCTGCCTCGAACTCCGCCAAGGGCTGGGCCCTTGGATCGCCTTCTCTTCAGCAAGGCCGGCCCAGGGGCGGCTCCCTCCGGCGGCCTTCCCGGCGATCCGGCGGGATCGTCGGAAGCCTCGGCCACCCCCGCCAGGCGCGTCCGGCCAGCGCCCGGCCCTGCCTGCGGCGCCCCGCCGTGACCGACGCCGAGCGCGAGGAGCTCCTCGACCTGCGCGAGCGCCTGCGCGAGGCCGAGGAGACCATCGAGGCGATCCGCCACGGCGACGTGGACGCCCTGGTGGTCGGCGGCTCCGACGGCCCGACCATCTACACGCTGGAGAACGACGACCGCCCGTACCGCCGCCTGATCGAGCAGATCGGCGAGGGCGCGCTCACGCTCGATGGCGAGGGCGTCGTGCTCTACTGCAACCGCGCGCTGGCCGAGCTGCTCCAGGCCGCGCAGGAGAGCATCGTCGGCGGCCGGCTGCAGCGCTTCGTGCTGGACGCCGACGCGGCGCGGCTGGAGCGCCTGCTGCAGCGCGGCGAGGGGCGCGGCGAGTTCTCCCTGCACGCCGGCCCCGGCCGCACCGTGCCCACGGTGCTCTCGCTCAGCGAGCTGGGCGGCGGCGGGCGGGCGCTGTGCGCGGTGGTCACCGACCTCACCCCCCAGATGCGCGCCAGCGCCCAGCTGCACGACGCCAACCGCCGCCTGCACGCCGAGATCGCCGAGCGCGAGAACACAGAGACCCTGCTGCGCCAGGCGCAGAAGATGGAGGCGGTCGGCCAGCTCACCGGCGGCCTGGCGCACGACTTCAACAACCTGCTGACCGGCATCATCGGCGCCATCGAGCTGATGCAGGCCCGGATCGCCCAGGGCCGCACCGGCGAGCTGGAGCGCCTGGCCGCCGCCGCGATGGCCTCGGCCAACCGCGGCGCCGCCCTGACCCACCGCCTGCTCGCCTTCTCGCGCCAGCAGACGCTGGAGCCGGAGCCCACCGACGCCAACCGACTGGTGCAGGGGCTGGAGGAGCTGATCCGCCGCACCGCCGGCTCGGCGATCGCGGTGTCCACGGCCCCGGCCCACGCGCTGTGGCCGACGCTGTGCGACCCCAGCCAGCTCGAGAACGCGATCCTGAACCTGTGCATCAACGCCCGCGACGCGATGCCCGGCGGCGGCCGGCTGCGCATCGAGACCGCCAACGCCCGCCTCGACGACGCCGGCCGCCACGCGCCCCCCGCGCCCTCCCCTGCCGCGGGCGCCGCCACCCCGGACCCCGTCGCCGCAGGTCCCGTCCTTCCCGGCGCCGTCCTGCCGGGCGCCGTCACGGCGGGCTTCGGCGACGGCGTGCCCGGCGACTACGTGATGGTCGCGGTCGCCGACACCGGCACCGGCATGACCCGCGAGGTGGCGGCGCGCGCCTTCGACCCGTTCTTCACCACCAAGCCGTCCGGCCAGGGCACCGGCCTCGGCCTGTCGATGATCTACGGCTTCGCCCGCCAGTCCAGCGGCCACATCCGCCTCGACAGCACCCCGGGCCTCGGCACCACGGTGCGCCTCTACCTCCCCCGCTACTGCGGCCCCGCCGCCGCCGCGCAGTAGCGGCTGCCACCGCCGTTTCCACAGGAAGGCAGGACTCTTCTTTTTCTGAAGAAAAAGAAGCAAAAAGCCTTTGTCCACAAGTTCCGCGGCCGCTTGTTCGGCTTCGGATACTTATGGGCAAAAGTTCTTTGGTTCTTTCTTTCAAGAAAGAACAATCTTCCTGCCTGCCCGGTCGCACGGGAGTAGGATTGCCAGGCCCGTGACAGCCGCCGGCGCCCCCTCGCGACGCCCGGCCCCGGTGACTGCTACGCTGCGGCCATGAAGCGCCTCCTCCTCGCGGCCCTCCTGCCGGTGCTGCTGGTCCCCGCGGCCTGGCTCGTCGCGGAGTGGCGCCTGCAGGGCGCCGTGCAGGACTGGGCCGTCGCCCGCCGGCACGAGGGCTGGACCGTGCGCAGCGGCCCCGCCGCCTGGGCCGGCTTCCCGTTCGAGGCCGCGCTCGTGCTCCCCTCCGTCACCCTCTCCACCCCTCCGGAGGAACCCGCACGCCCTCCCCCGGACACCCGCGCCGCCGGCACCCCGCCGGGCGATGCGGTCCCCGCGCCGGGCTGGCTGGACTGGACCGTCCCGCGCCTGGAGCTGCGCCTCTCGCCGCTCCACCCCCGGACCCTGGTGCTCGTGCCGCACGGCCCGCAGAGCCTGCGCCTCGCCCCGCTGCCCGCGCTCGCGGTGGAGGCGGAGGACGCCCGCATCGCCGTGCCGCTGCGCCCCTCGCCCGCCTCCGAGACCCCCGCCTCCGACACCCACGTCGCCGGCCCCCCCGCCTCCGACGCCCATGTCGCCGACACCCACGTCGCCGACACCCACGTCGCCGACACCCACGTCGCCGACGTTCCCGGCGCCGGCACGCCGATCGCCGTCACCGCCGCCGCCCTGC
>CAXSER010000240.1:0-5050 GCA_964236315.1 uncultured Acetobacteraceae bacterium
ACCTCCGGCCCCTGCGTCCCGAACACAGTGCTCTACCAGGCTGAGCTATACTCCGACCGTGGGGCGGCTATAGCGGCTGCGCCGGCGGGGGGCAAGCGGCTTGGCCTGCTACATGCGGTCGACTTGGCCGGCGGCGGGGGGCGGCGTGGTCTCCAGGCGGCGCAGCACGGAGGCGACGTCGGGGAGGACCTCGAACAGGGTGCCGCGGGGCTCGTCTGCGAAGCCGTCGCGCACGGAGGCGGCGAAGGCGGCGAGCAGGCCGTCTGCCCAGTTGCCGACGTTGCAGAGCAGGACGGGCTTGTCGTGCAGGCGGAGCTGGCGCCAGGTGACGATCTCCACGGTCTCGTCGAGGGTGCCGAGGCCGCCGGGCATGGTGACGAAGGCGTCGGCGAGGCTGAACATGCGCTGCTTTCGGGTGTGCATGCTGTCGGTCACGGTCAGGTCGTGGACGTGCTCGTGGGCGGCCTCGGTGCGGGTGAGGAACTCCGGGATCACGCCGCTGACGTCGCCGCCGGCGGCAAGCACGGCGTCGGCGATGACGCCCATCAGGCCGATGCGGCCGCCGCCGTAGATCAGGCGCAGGCCGCGTTCGGCCAGGCCCGTGCCCAGCGCCGAGGCGGCCAGGGCCATGGCGGGGTCGTGGCCCATGCGCGAGCCGCAGAACACGGCGACCGAGCGGATCGTGGGGGCAGGCGGCATGGCGGGCTCCAGCGTCTTGCGGGTTCGGCAGGCGGATGCGGCGGTCGGGAGTGGCGGTTGGGCACGGAGGCGGTTTTTGTGGCGGGGGCGGCGGGCGGATGCAACCGTGCGGCCGTCGGGACGGAGGGGATGCGCGTGACAGGCTGGCGACTTGGGTGCGGCGGGTGGCGCGGGATCGTGGGGCGCGGGGGCGCGTGAGCGTGGACCTGCGCGATCCGGGGGTGTCGGCGGCGGAGGTGCGGGCGGCGCTGGGGCTCGCGGCGCATCCGGAGGGCGGGCACTACCGCGAGACCTGGCGCGACGTGCCGGAGGGGGGCGGGCGGGGCGCGGGGACGGCGATCCTGTTCGTGCTGGCGGCGGGGGAGCGCAGCCGGTGGCACCGGGTGGACGGGGCGGAGCTTTGGGTGTGGCAGGCGGGGGCGGCGCTGGCGCTGGGGATCAGCGAGGACGGGGTGGCGGCGCGGGAGGTGAGGCTGGGGCCGGACCTGGGGGCGGGGGAGGTGCTGCAGGGGGTGGTGCCGCTGATGGCGTGGCAGGACGCGCGGAGCCTGGGGGCGTGGACGCTGGTGAGCTGCGTGGTGGCGCCGGCGTTCCGGTTCGAGGGGTTCGAGATGGCGCCGGACGGGTGGGCGCCGGGCTAGGGAAGGAAGGCCGGGCTCTGCCCGGACCCGCAAAGGGTCCGAGGACCCTTTGATCCCGTCTACCTAGGAGAAGGCGATCCAAGGGCCCAGCCCTTGGCGGAGTTTGAGGCAGAGCCTCAACCTTGCCTACCTGGCCTGCCACGCTTTGCCGCCTGGACCGTCGTGTCGAGGGCGTTGAGGAAGGCGGAGCGGGCGGACTTGTCGAGCGGGCGGGGGCCGCCGGTGGCGAGGCCGGTCTCGCGCATGTGGCGGGAGACCTCGCGTCCGGCCAGCGCGGTGCCGATGTTGTCGCCCGACCAGACGTGGCCGGTGGGCGACAGGGCGCGGGCGGCGCGGGCGAGGCAGCGGGCGGCGAGGGGGATGTCGGAGGTGACGCAGACGTCGGCGGGGGTGATGCGCTCGGCGATCCAGTCGTCGGCGATGTCGGCGCCCTCGCCCACGACGACCATGCGGACGAAGGGCAGGTTGGGCGGGCGGATCGGGCGCGAGCCGTTGGAGACGACGACGACCGAGACGCCGAGGCGGGCGGCGACGCGGTAGGTCTCCTCGCGCACGGGGCAGGCGTCGCCGTCGACGTAGATGGTGACGGCGGGGATGGTGACGGCGGGGGGCGTCGTGGCGGGGGGTGAGGGGGTGCTCATGCCTGGTTCAGCTCGATGAGGCTGCGGCGGATCTCGCGGGAGCGGCGGACCTTGTCCTCGATGTAGGCGCCGTCGCCCCAGCGGACGGCGCGGGCCATGGCCTGGGCGTCCTCGGTGAAGCGGGCGAGCATCTCCAGCAGGGCCTCGCGGTTGTTGAGGAACACGTCGCGCCACATGGTCGGGTCGGAGGCGGCGATGCGGGTGAAGTCGCGGAAGCCGGCGGCGGCGAACTTGAGGACCTCGTCGCGGGTCTCGGCCTCCAGGTCGTCGGCGGTGCCGCAGATGGTGAAGGCGATCAGGTGGGGCAGGTGGCTGACCACGGCGACCACACGGTCGTGGTGGGTGGCGTCCATGACCTCGATCATCGCGCCGCAACGGCGCCAGAGCTCTGCCACGCGTTCGGTGGCGGCTGGGTCGGTGCCAGCGGGGGGGGTGAGCAGGACCCAGCGGCCCTGGAAGAGCGTGGAGAAGCCGGAGTCGGGGCCGGAGTGCTCGGTGCCGGCCATGGGGTGGCCGGGGACGAAGTGCACGCCGGGGGGGACGAGGGGGCCGACGTCGCGCAGCACGGAGAGCTTGGTGGAGCCGACGTCGGTGAGGATGCAGCCGGGCGCCAGGTGGGGGGCGATGGCGGCGGCGATCCCCGCGTAGGCGCCGACGGGGGCGCAGAGGATCACGCAGTCGGCGTCGCGCACGGCGCTCGCGGGGTCGGGGTCGGTGCGGTCGGCGATGCCGAGGGCGGCGACGCGGGCGAGCACGTCGGGGGTGTCGCAGGCGACGATCTCGGCGGCGAGCTCGCGGCGGTGGAGGGCGACGCGGGCGAGGGAGCTGCCGATCAGGCCGAGGCCGATGATGGCGAGGCGGCGGAACACCGGGGGGCGGGCGCCGAGGCTGGGCGGGGCGCCGCCCTCGTGGCGGATCGGCGGGGCGGGGAGAGCCGGGGTGTCGGGGGCGAGGTTGGTCACGCGGCGGGTTGCTGCACGGCGTGTGCCGTGAAGGCGGCGAGGGCGTCAGCGACGAGGTCGACTTCCTCGGCGGTGCCGATGGTGATGCGCAGGCAGGAGGGCAGGCCGTAGGAGGCGACGAGGCGCACGATGATGCCGCGGTTGCGCAGGAAGGCGTCGGCGTCTCGGGCGCGCTCGGAGGAGGCGAGGTCGACGAGGAGGAAGTTGGCGTGGCTGGGCCGGACCCGCAGGCCGGCCTGTTCCAGCAGGCGGGTCAGGCGGGCGCGCTGCTCGGTGTTGTGGCGGCGGCCGTGCTCGACCCAGCCGGGTTCGGACAGGGCGGCGGTGGCGGCGGCCAGCGCGATGGCGTTGACGTTGAAGGGGGCGCGCAGGCGGTTCAGGGCGTCGGCGATCGGCGCGGGGGCGTAGGCCCAGCCGACGCGCAGGCCGCCGAGGCCGTAGATCTTGCTGAAGGTGCGGGTCATCACCGTGTTGTCGCCGGCCTCGACCAGGGCGGCGCCGGCCTCGTAGTCGGGGTCGTCGACGTATTCGGCGTAGGCGGCGTCGAGCACCAGGATGGTGTCGGCGGGCAGGCCGGCGCGGAGGCGGCGGACCTCTAGGGCGGGGAGCAGGGTGCCGGTGGGGTTGTTGGGGTTGGCGAGGAAGACGAGCGTGGTGTCGGCGGCGACGGCTTCGAGCAGGGCGTCGACATCGGCGTGCAGGTCGCGCTCGGGGACGCGGGTGACGCGCATGCCGGCGGCCTGGCCGGCGATGGCGTAGATGGAGAAGCCGTGTTCGGTCATCAGCAGGCCGGTGCCGGGGCCACCGTAGATCGTGCACAGGGCGGCGAGCAGCTCGTCCGAGCCGTTGCCGCAGACGATGCGCGCGGGATCCAGGCCGTGGTGGGCGGCGATGGCGTGGCGCAGGGCGGAGGACGCGCCGTCGGGATAGCGGTGGGCGCTGGCGGCGGCGTCGTGGATCGCGGCCAGGGCGGCGGGCGGGGGGCCGAATGCGCCCTCGTTGGAGGAGAGCTTCTCCGAGCGATTAACGCCGGGAAGGCTGGACTCGCCGCCGACGTAGGGGGCGATGGCCATGATCTCGGGGCGGGGGCGCGGGCTCATCGGGGGGGCGCGCCGGGGTCGCCGAGGGGGATGGCGTAGGCGCCGAGCACGACGGGGCCGTGGCGGGAGTCGCCCAGCGCGCGCAGGGAGGCGGCCGACAGTCGGGGGTCGTCGTCGGTGACGAAGCCTTCGACCTCGACCAGGGCGCGGGCGACGGGCGAGCCGGGATCGCGGCGCAGCAGGACGCGGCCGGGAGTCAGGCCGGCGGCGGGCAGGGCGGCGAGCAGGCGGGTGCGGCTGCTCTCGGGGGCGAGCTCCAGGCCGAGCAGGGTGCGGTCGGCGCCGCTCGGGTCGGGCGGGGTGCCTGCGACGACGAGAGCCTGGGCGGAGGGGGCGCCTTCCGGGCGGGGAGACCAGAGCGGCAGGCGGGCGACGACGTGCAGGCGGGGGATGGCGCCGGGCCCGTTGCGGTTCAGCAGGCCGGTCCACCAGGCGGCGGACATCGCCTCGCCCTCGTGGGGCAGGGGGAGGACGGCGACACTGGCGGTGCCGGCGCGGACCTCGCCGATCGCCTGGCCGATGCTGCCCCACGCGCGCAGGCGGGCCAGCGCGCCGAACTGCTCGCGGGCGGTGGCGGAGAGGGCGGCGTCGCCCTCGGCCTGACCGACGGCGACGGCGAAGGGGGCCTGCATGGCGATGGTGCCGCTCAGCAGCTCGAGCCAGACGCGAACCACGGAGGCGGGGGGGTAGGCGCCGTCGTGGCGGGCGAGGAGGCGGCGCAGGATCTCCGCCTGGCGGCCCATGCGGAGCTTGAGCGCGCCCTTGGCGGCGCTGGCGCCGATGCGGGTGACGATGGCAGCGCGGCTGCGCAGGGTGTCGTGCAGGAGGTCGTCAAGGCGGTCCAGCTCGGCGCGCAGGCGGGCCAGCTCCTCGGCCGGGTCGGGGCGCGCGGCGGCGGGGTCGGTCTGGGGGTGCGGGAGGCTCGACATCGCTCGTCCACCGGGAGGAGAGGAGTGATAGCGGATGGCGGGGGGGCTGAGAACCCTGGGCGACGGCAAGGCCGGGCT
>CAXSER010000241.1:0-5038 GCA_964236315.1 uncultured Acetobacteraceae bacterium
CGGCATCGGCGCATGGCCGCCACCCGCCCCGCCTTGCGTCCGCAGCCCGATCGCGCTGTTCGCCGCCACGTCGGACGGCGGCGTCGCCGGCCGCGACACCGGCCCGCTGGCGCGCGGCGGCGGGTTCACGCCGCTGCCGGGGTTGGCCGCCTCGCGCTGCGCCGGCTGCGGCGCCTGCCCGGCCGGGGCCGTCTGCCGCGTGGCCGGCGCACCCGCCTCTGCCAACGGCTTGGCCGGTGCCCCGCCCGATGCCGGCGTGGACGCTGGCGCGGCCTTCGGCGCCGCCCCGACCCCCTCCTCGATCAGCCCCAGCGTGGCGCCGACCTCGACCTCGTCGCCCTCCGCCACCACCTGCTCGCCCATCATGCCGGCGACCGGCGAAGGTACTTCCACCGTGACCTTGTCGGTCTCCAGCTCCACCAGCGGCTCGTCCGCGGCGACCGCCTCGCCGACCTTCTTCAGCCACCGCGCGATGGTCGCACTGGTCACGCTCTCGCCCAGCGTGGGTACCTTGATCTCGGAAGCCATTGTTCGCCCTCGATGTTCCGCCACCTGCCTGCGGGGCGGCGCTTCTGTCCAGGCAGCGGCCGCGGCCGGGTCGGCGCGACCCTACCCGCCGCACCGCACCCTAGGAAGCCCGCCCGGCACTTCCTCGCGCCCGCCACGACAGCGATCGCCAGCCCCCTCGTACGAGGCCCGGCCCGCCAGCGACGTCGCAGCCGGACGCGGCCACCGCTCTCCCGGAACCTCAGCCCGCGCCGAGCGCCTCGCGCACCAGCTTCGCCTGCTGCGCCGCGTGCACCTTGGCCGAGCCGGTCGCGGGGCTCGCCGCCGCCTCGCGCCCGACGAAGACCGGCCGCGTCGCCTTGCCGCCGAGCGCGCCCAGCACCGCCTCGATCCTGCGGTCCACGAAGCTCCACGCCCCCATGTTCTCCGGCTCCTCCTGGCACCACGCCACGTCGGCGTTGCGGTACGGCGCCAGCAGGCCGGGCAGCGTGGCCACCGGGAACGGGTAGATCTGCTCCAGCCGGATCACCGCCACGTCGTCGATGCCCCGCTCGCGCCGCTCCGCCACCAGGTCGTAGTAGACCTTGCCCGAGCACATCACGACGCGGCGCACCTCGTCGGGCGCGCGGATCGCCTCGGCCTCGCCGATCGCGGTGCGGAACCCGCTCGCGTCGCCGAACTCCGAGAGCGCGGAGACCGCCGCCTTGTGCCGCAGCAGGCTCTTCGGCGTCATGATCACCAGCGGCTTGCGGAAGTTGCGCTTCATCTGCCGGCGCAGCGCATGGAAGTAGTTGGCCGGCGTCGTGATGTTGCACACGCTCATGTTGCGCTCGGCGCACAGCTGCAGGAACCGCTCCAGCCTGGCCGAGGAATGCTCCGGCCCCTGCCCCTCGTGCCCGTGCGGCAGCAGCAGCGTCAGCGCCGACATGCGCAGCCACTTCGTCTCGCCCGACGCCAGGAACTGGTCGATGATCACCTGCGCCCCGTTGGCGAAATCGCCGAACTGCGCCTCCCACAGCACCAGCGTCTGCGGGTCCGCCAGCGTGTAGCCGTACTCGAAGCCGAGCACGCCGGCCTCGCTGAGCAGCGAGTTGTAGATCTCGATCCGCGCCTGCGGCCGCCCGTCCGTCAGCGTGCCCGTCACGCCCTCCGCCGCCCCTGCGTCGGGCCCCGGCGCCTGCACCGCGGCGATGTTGTTGAGCGGCACGTACTCGTTCTGGTTGCCCTGGTCGATCAGCACGGCGTGGCGCTGCGAGAACGTGCCGCGCTGGCAGTCCTCGCCCGACAGCCTGACCCGGTGCCCCTCCACCAGCAGCGTGCCGAACGCCAGCGCCTCGCCGGTCGCCCAGTCGATCCCCTCGCCGCCCTCGACCATCACCCGCTTCGCCTCGAGCTGGCGCGCGATCTTCGGGTTCACCTCGAATCCCACCGGCACGGAGGAGATCGCCGCCCCCACCCTGCGCAGCACGTCCAGCGACACGGCGGTGTTCTCCTCCGCCCGCTCCTCCGACTCGCTCGCCTGCTTGAGCCCCGACCAGGAGCCCTCCAGCCAGTCCGCCTTGTTCGGCCGGTACGACTTGGACGCCTGGAACGCCTCCTCCAGCGTCGCCGCGAAGCCGTCCCACACGCCCTGCGCCTCCGCCTCGCCGATCACGCCGCGCTCCACCAGCGACTGCGCGTACAGCGTCCGCGTCGTCGGCCGCTGCCGGATCGCGCGATACATCAGCGGCTGGGTGAACGCCGGCTCGTCGGTCTCGTTGTGCCCGTGGCGGCGGTAGCAGACGATGTCAAGCACCACGTCCGCGCCGAACTCCATCCTGTACTCCGCCGCCAGCCGCGACGCGTACAGCACCGCCTCCGGCTGGTCGCCGTTCACGTGCAGGATGGGACACTGGATCGACTTCGCGATATCCGTGCAGTACAGCCCGGAATAGGCATGCGCCGGCGTCGTCGTGAACCCGATCTGGTTGTTCACGATCAGGTGGATCGTCCCGCCGGTCCGGTAGCCGATCAGCTGGCTCATCGCGAGCGTCTCGTACACCAGCCCCTGCCCCGCGAATGCGGCGTCGCCGTGCATCATCACGCCCATCACCGAGCGCCGCTGCCGCGTGTCGCCCAGCGCGTCCTGCCGCGCCCGCACCTTGCCCACCACGACGGGGTCCACCGCCTCCAGGTGCGACGGGTTCGGCTGCAGCGACACGTGCACCGTCCGCCCGCCGGACTCGATGTCCGTCGAGGTCCCCAGGTGGTACTTCACGTCGCCCGAGCCCTGCACGTCGTCCGGCTTGGAGCTGGCGCCGGCGAACTCGCTGAACACCGCCGCGAACGGCTTGCGCACCACGTTGACCAGCGTGTTCAGCCGCCCGCGGTGCGGCATGCCGATCACCACCTCGGCCACGCCGCGCGTCGCCGCCGTCTCGATCAGCGCGTGCAGCGCCGGGATCGTCACCTCGCCGCCCTCCAGCCCGAAGCGCTTCGTGCCCACATACTTCTTCTGGCAGAACGCCTCGAACCCCTCCGCCTCCGTCAGCTGGCGCAGCAGCGCCGCCTGGTCCGCCGGCCCGATGCTGTCCGCCCAGGCCGCACCCTCGATGCGCCGCTGGATCCAGGCCTTCTGGCCGGGGTCCTGGATGTGCATGAACTCCACGCCGATCGGCCCGCAGTAGCAGGCGCGCACCACCGCGATGATCTCGCGCACGGTGGCGGTCTCGCGCCCGAGCACGTTGTCGATGAACACCGGCCGGTCGCGGTCCTCCTCGCCGAAGCCGTAGGAGGCGGGGTCCAGCTCCGGGTGCGACTTGGGCATCTGCAGCCCGAGCGGGTCGAGCCTGGCCTCCAGATGCCCGCGCACCCGGTACGCCCGGATCAGCATCAGCGCCCGCAGGCTGTCCAGCGCCGCCGCCCGGATCACCCCGGCCGAGGCCGCCGCGGGCGCCGCCTCGCGCCCCTGGCCGGCGGGCTTCTCCGCGACACCGCCACGCTCCGCCCGTGCCGGCCCGCCGGCCTCGTCGGAGAACCCGGGCGCCCGCGGTGCCCACGACGCCCCGGCCGCGTCCATCATCACCGCGCGCGTCTCGTCGTCCATGGCCGCGAACAGCTCGGCAAAACTTGCGTCCACCGTGCCCGGATCGCCTGTCCAGCGCGCATACATCTCCGCGATGAACGCGGCGTTCGCGCCCGTGACGGCAGTGGCCAGAACATCGACGCCAGGCATTGAGGAGTCCTCTCGGGCAGGATCGGGGTGTCATCCACCCACTGGACAGCAACCTACGCCCGTCGCGGGCGGCGTTCCCCACGGCAGCGGCGCTGCCAGGGTTGACCGCAGCGCATGACACGTGCCGGCGTCGTCCGTGACGGCACGGCACTCGACTGCAAGCGCCATACCACCCGGCAACCCCCGTACCAGCCGCGCCGAACCCGGCGGACGGACACCGGCGCGTCTTCCCGCCGTGCGCGTCCGCCCGTGATCGCCATTGCTCCGGTGCCCCGTCCCCGGGGATGCTGCACGCCCGGGCGCCTCGCCCGGAGCAACCAGGCGGCACTCCATGGATTATCTCGCGGCGATGCGCTCGTTCGTGCGCGCCGTCGACCTGGGCAGCCTCTCGCGGGCCGCCCAGGAGAGCGGCGCCAAGGTCTCCACCGTCTCGCGCCACATCTCGGCGCTGGAGGCCGACGTCGGCGCGGCCCTGCTCAACCGCTCGACGCACCGCCTGCGCCCGACCGAGATCGGCGCCGTCTTCCACGCCCACGCGCTGCGCATCGTCGCCGACGTCGACGCAATGCGCAGGCTCGCTGCCTCGCTGAACGACACGCCGCAGGGACTGCTCCGCGTCAGCCTGCCCGCCGCCTTCGGACGCCGCCACGTGATGCCGCACCTCGCCGCCTTCCTCGACGCCCACCCCGCGATCCGCATCGACGCCACGCTGACCGACACCCACGTCGACCTGATCGGGGCCGGTGCCGACGTCGCCATCCGCATCGGCACGCTCCCCGACTCAGGACTGGTCGCCCGCAGGCTCGCGCCGCACCGCCGGATCGCCTGCGCCAGCCCGGGCTGCATCGCGCGCGACGGCCCGGTCGCGCAGCCCGCCGACCTCGCCCGCCACGACGCCCTGATCTTCTCGCTCCAGCCCACCGCGTCCTGGCACTTCCGCCTGGCGAGCGGCGAGCGCCGGAGCGTCGACGTGTCCGGCCGGCTGCGCGCCAACGACTCCGAGGCGCTGCTGGCCTGCGCCCTGGCCGGCCAGGGCGTGGCGCTGCTCCCGACCTGGCTCGCGCACGCCGACCTCGCGCGCGGCGCGCTGCTGTCCCTCCTGCCCGACTGGGAAGGCAGCATCGCGCAGGACTTCGAGACGGCGATCTGGGCCATCTACCCGCCCAAGAAGGTCGTCTCCCCCAAGGTCCGCGCCTTCATCGACTTCTTCGAGGCCCGCTTCCGCAAGGCGGCCTATTGGGACGCCCTGCCCCAGGCCTGAAAGCAAGCAAGGTTGAGGCTCTGCCTCAAACTCCGCCAAAGGCTCGCCTTTGGAAT